>NZ_JACJOT010000004.1 GCF_014695715.1 Microcoleus sp. FACHB-68 | reverse complement strand
CAAGCTTTGGAAGAAGCCATTAGAGAAGCCTTCAAACAGGTAACGGTTCAAGACATTCAGAATTGGTATACTCATTGCTGCTACTCTACCCCATCCAATTGAGAAAGGCTATAGATATTTTGCTAAGATTTTGACGAACCCTAGTGAAGTTACAGTCACGGCTCCTTTTCAGAGCTAAGATATGACCATTCCAGACTTAATTGCATAGCTTCATTTGGACGTAGCCCTCATGACTGCACTGACTCCTTCAGACTATCTTGATTCAGCAATGGCTTCAGATTGGCATCAAGCTGCTCGCTCTTCACTCTTGCGCGGTGAGATTTTGATCGCAACTCAATCTCATACTGCTTGGGGGGGTGCTGTAACTGCTTCAATGTATTTACCTTTATCGCGCTCAAAAGCTTGGCAGCAGCTAACTGATTATCCGCGCTGGGTCAAATTTTTTCCCGATCTGACTCACTCTCAGGTATTGGAATTGAATCAAAACAGTAAACGCTTATACCAAGTTGCCAGGAAAACGTTCTTATTTTTGAGTATTCAAGCTGAAATCTATCTAAAGGTCGTTGAAATCTCTCATCGGCAAATCAAGTTTTACTTTGAAAAAGGAAATTTTGTAGATTTTTCAGCAGATTTAAAGCTAGAAGATTGCGACACCGGCACGATAATTACTTATTCTGTGCAGGCAACTCCCTCAATTCCAGTGCCTTCGATTTTCATTCAACAGGCAATGCACCTTGACTTGCCGGCGAATATGCGACAAATGCGGCAGGTGATGTGCGAGCAGTAAGTCTTTTTGTTTGGGTTTAACGCAAAGGATACAGAGAAGTTAAGATGGTGTTCCTCTGCGTCTTCCTTTGCGTTAAAAGCTCAAGACTAGATAGCGCTGCTAGCAACATTGCCACATCGGCATCTCAGATCATTGTCACCGGCAGCAGCAAACTTTTAGTCTGCCTAAGAGGCTAAATGTTGCGGCTAGCTGTTGTCTTGGATAAACTTGGCGATGGATTGTTTAACGCTGAAAGATTTTCCATCAATTGTCCTGTATTCGTCACTCTTGAGGAATGCTTCTGTTGTTTCAAGCAATTGGTTAATATTTTCTTTGCTGCCATCATCGATTTCTTCGTTAACTTTTTTACCAGTAAATAAGTTTTTCCGCTCGTCTGGAAACAAAATGTCAGGGGGAGAGTCCGGATCTTCCCTCGTAGTTGTGTGATTTAACTCGAATTGAAGCCGCAAGTAAGCGTTGGGATTAGCTGACGTTAGAATTTGTCCGCATACATCCGCACTAATCTGGAATTGACCTCCCATAAATACATCGGGTATATGTTGTGCCCAGCCAAGGAGTCCCCACTCTTTAACTTTTTCGTATTCTAAGGGTTCGGTTGTCCTGCCTGTGCCAATAGACAGTATTGAAATGTCTTCAAGGCTCTTTTTTTCCGCTCCGATGACGTGGCTGAGCGCCGCTAGGGAGGGATTGTTCGCAGCTACTCCACCATCAACGTGGGGGAATTTCCACTCTTTTTCGGGACGCTCTGGATCTACCCACTTGAATTCGTAGGGGGGGAAAAAGGTGGGGGCTGATGCAGAACTGGCGCAGACTTCCCAGAGATTCACGTCATCGAACCAACGCTTCTCTTCCTCAGAGTTGTGACTGATGAAAAACGTTGTATTTCGATAATGTGTGTCGTAGGCTAAAATTAATAATTTTGCCCTTGAAATTTGGGAGATTTGCCCAAATTTGATCTCGCCGAATTCCTTGTGTTCCAAGTAGCGTTTTAAAGTTTTAATCAAACCTTCGTTTGAATACTTGGGCTGATGCAACCAGCTTGAGACATTCTTTTTAAACCAGGAAGAGCTGAAGATTACCTGTCCACTGTCTTCATAAATTTTAATCAGCTCAGAAGGAGGCAGGCCCAGGACTAAACCGGCTGCCAAAATTGACCCGGTAGATGTGCCGGTAATCAGGTCAAAGTATTCATTGCAAGGTTTTCCCAGTTGATTCTCAATTTCTTCAAGAATTCTGGCGGTGATCACTCCGCGAATTCCTCCACCATCCAAAGACAGAATTCTAAATTTGGTCTGAGATGACATGACTTAGCAGCTCCACAAAAATAAACATTGATAGCTCAGGTTCTAAAAGCTAAAAGGGTCGGATGGCCGGCTTCTCAACCTTCCCAGTCTCATTCTTCGCTCATTTGTTAAGACTTTTCCCTTTTAGAGATGTCCGCGACTGTTTCTGCCTTGGTCATGCTGAAAGCAGTGGGATCGGGCCTTTTTCGACGCCGGCCTCTATAATATCTATCTAATTAAATAGGTAAATTTGACTTCTTAGTCTAAATATCTATCTAGCAGAAGATTTACAAGGGCTTTCTGAGCTGCATCCATTATCCCTGCTTTTGTTTGCTTGCCTACCCTTTGTTAACAAAATTCATCAAACCTTTAAAACCTTAACAACGATTAAGCACCGGCTCCTCCTCCGTCTCACAAAACCTGATGATGCCAGCGCGTCTTGTTTGCCTTTACTCAATAAAAAAGTGAGCGCTTCTGCGCTCATCTGGAGAGATGATAGCTAAAGCGTTCACTAGGAGTTTATACGCAGAAGTTTGAGGATTTTTGCTTACCGATTCCTTACAAAAGAAAGACTTTTTGCGGCCACCCCAAGCGAGGTTTTATTGAGCAGTCAGCAACTCTGCCGGCAGGCGTTTGAAGGCGAGGCGCTCATTTTCGATATCCACATAAATCGTGTCGCCGTCGTTTAATTCTGCCTAGACGCTCTAAGAAGAGCGTGTCATTCGCTCTGGCACATATCAAGCAACAAGAGTTTAAAAAAGACTTTCAAATTCCACACAGTCGAAAATTTTAAGCACTGTATTGTCTGTTGCATTTATGATTTTCGTACCTTTCTTTTCGGCAATTTTATTTAAATTGTAGTATTTATTAAAAATTTCATAAATCACTCTGAATGATTCTACATAAAAGCGATCTCCCCAAGCTCTTTTAATTTCATCTTTTTGGTGGATTGCATTAACATAAAATCGCCTATCTGATTCTTGCTCAAAAAGAAAATGATTGCTATCCATCCCCAAAAGGTATATTTCTTTAAATCCTAAATATAAAGCAATTACTATAGCCATTAATGAACAAGTCAAACTGTTAAATAACGGATTTTCTAGATTCAGCAATTTATCAATATTTCTATTATAAAAATCTCCACTAAAATAATAATTAACATCTACACTATTGAACAATCCATTATTTAGATTTACGATTTCATAAGCTGAAGGGTTTTTTTGATTAAATAATCCTTCGTGAGACAATCCAAGAAAAAGAATCGTGTTAGCACACAAGTGGTTATCCATATCTTTGAACCAAGCAACCCATTCTTCATCTGTCTGAGGTCGGTGAAGTGGAGCAACTACATAGTATTGAGGTCTGATAAACTCATAAACAGGGTGAACATAGAAGTTATTCAGCGCCATAACTTTTTCATTTTTCAGCAGCTTTAAATCAATTTTTTTCATGGATGGCCCACTTCCAAGGATGAAGCATCTCCCTGTTTCAATGTTTTTAAATTTTAGATTTTTACTCAGTAATTTTTTATACTTTTGAAACTCAAGCATATACAAAGCATTCATTAATTCTCCAAATAAAACTGGAGGGAGAATCTGACGTAGCAATTCCTTAGGATTCATAACCATTTTTCTAGCTTTTCTAATGCTATCCAGAAACCTTCCCCTGCATTATGATGTCCTTGCCAAATTTCGGGGATAAATGAGGATGCCGGTGCGGCTTTTTCTAAAGATTCGGCTAAAGCTCGAAAATCAATATCCCCTTCACCAATTTGCAAACCCTCTCCATCTACACCGGCAGCGTCTGCAATATGAAAATGAGCTGTGTGAGGTGCGACTTGTTTAATAAACTGATTAAATGACCAATTGTAATGGTTACTTGCCAATTTGGAATGGGAAATATCTAGACAGACGCGATAGCCATACTCACGGCAGAATTCTACAGTATCATCGGGTTCTACAAACAAATTTAAATAGAGTTGACCCCCAAAATACCAAGGAAATGGGGGCAGAGTTTGAGGGATAATTTCTACTCCGTCTGTATCCAATTCTGAGAGACTTTTTGCAATTAAATCATACCACCGGCGACGCTCTGAGGCAGGTATGGGTGCGTCTGTTGTAAACCCCCCCAAGTTGCCGACAATTAAAGGACGTGAGGCTTTTTTGAAAAAAGGCTTAAGTGTTCGCGTCACATCAATTACTCGCTGTAGCTCTCTGACTGAATGTTGCCGATAGTTTTCATCCAAGGCGCAGAGATTTAACAAATGATCCCCAGCAAACAATTCTGGACTGTGAACCACCAAATCTAAATCATAAGTTTGGTTAAAAAATTGATGGATATCTTGTTCCAAGTCCCGGTAACTCAAGTGAAACTCCAGCAAATCCGGGTTGGATTTAGCTAAAATAGTTTGAAAATCATGGTAGCGAACCGGCAAACCCCAAGGCCGGTTAAAGGTGTAATAGCGGGATTTAACAGTATCTTGTGCTAAATCACCGACAAAGAAAAAGTCACCTGCTTTCAAGTGTCTTTTTGCCTTTAAACCGATCAAATCAGATTTGCGATTGGGCTGTAAACCTTTTCCGGGACTCTTGACTATAATCATCTCTGCTGTGATCACTTGTCCCGGTTCCAAATCGCAATTAATAACCAAACTTTTTGCTAAGGTTGCTCGGTTCATTAATTCCCCTTGGGAAATTCTCCGGGGTGCGGCAGTTCCTAACCCTTGCTCAACCTCACGAATCCCTTGAACCATCGCTTGAAACTCTTCAGGCAACAAGCTGACTTTATGATCGTTGCCTTCCATAGATTTATCGAGTGTGAAGTGTTTCTCGATAACTTTTGCTCCTTTGGCTATGGCGGCAATAGCTGTGTAAATGCCCCGTTCATGGCCAGAATACCCGATCAGGCACTCACCGATGTCCTGCAAACGCTCTAAATAATTAAGATTGACATCCTTAAATGGGGTAGGGTAAGTAGAATTGCAGTGCAAGAGCATATACACTGCGCCTAGCCGTTTTAGCAGAGCGACTGATTCAATAATCTCATCTTCAGTAGACATCCCGGTAGAACACAGCAGAGGCTTGCCGGTTTTTGCTAAAGCTGTGAGCAAGTCGTGATTCGTTAAATCTGCTGAGGCGACTTTATAAGCCGGCATCCCGTACTGTTCAAGTTGTAATAAACTCTCCAAATCCCACACACTGCATAGTGGCAAAATATCTCGCTGCCGGCAGTAGTCAAAGGCGGCAAACAACTCTTGAGGACTAAGTTGAAATCGCGCCAGCAAATCTAGAGTGTACTGAGAACCGATATCCTCACTAGGATCATTACTATTGCCGGCATTGTGATACAACGAAGGCAAATGCCGCATCTGAAATTTCGCGCAATTCGCCCCAACTTCTACCGCTTTGTCAATTAGTTGCTTAGCTAAGGCGAGGCTGCCATTGTGGTTAATGCCAATCTCAGCAATTATGAAGGTGGCTGATTTAGCATCAATGGTAAATTGATCAATCTGGATACTTTGAGAAGCGATGCCATTACAGGCTAGGCTCGATTTTTTCTTGGGAAAATTGGGCACATCTAAATAAGCACGCATCAGAAAGTCCTTTGGGAGTGACTAGAGCTTTAGGGATAGTAAAATTTTTCCACCTTGCTGAGCAAGAACTCCGCAATTTCAAAATCTACCATTGAATCTATATCCCAGCTAGCCTCTTCACTCATAGAAAATAGAGAAATTTGGCCGCCCAGCCGATTCCCTAGAGACTTTAGCACCCAAGGCTTAAAAATGTAAAGCGACCCGTTCTCAACAAATTGTGGCAGCATATCTTGACGGCGGGGGCGCTGGCGATAGTCGTAGTTGATAGACTGAGCAAGCCCGTTGACTTGTTCCCAGAGAAATTTATGGGAGGGACAGACGGATAATAGCGAGTCAGCATTCTCTAATATTAACTGCTCAATCGCTTGATCGATGTCGGCACCCGTCCTAATTGGGGAAGTGCATTGCAGGAAAATAACTAACTCTGGAGAGATGCCAGTTTTTTCAAGTTCTGTTAGCACGTGGAGTAAGGCTGATTCAGAGGATGCCGTGTCACCGGCAAGTTCTGCTGGACGATCAATGACTTCAGCACCATACAGCCTGGAAATTTCGGCAATTTCCGGGTCATCCGTTGAGACGTAGACGCTGTTTACCAGCTTTGCTTCCTTGGCATCCATAATAGAGTGGGCGATTAAGGGTTTACCGGCAAGGGGGCGCAGGTTCTTGCGGGAGACACCTTTGGAACCGCCGCGAGCGGGGATGATAGCAAGTGTACTCAATCGTCTATACCTTAATTTTGCTGATTTCGACTGGTTATTTCTAATAATTGTGTTAATTCATAGAAGCAGACCTCTGGTGAAAAGCGTTGTTTGGCCAAGTTGAGGGCTTCTGTTTCCAGCATTTGACGCCGATGGGGATCGCGCAGCAACTCGATAATAGCCTGGTGCATTTGATCGACTTCCACACAAACAAACGCTCGTCCCGCGTGTTCTTCCAAACCATCAGCACCAATTGGAGTGCTTACCAAGCATTTTCCATAAGCGAGGGCTTCTACAGACTTAATCTTTAAGCCAGATCCATAGTTTACAGGATTGATCGCAATGGTAGCCTTCTGGTAGTAGGACGCGATATCTGGACAAAATCCATGAAAAAATACTGCATTTTCCTGAGTAATTACCTCGGAAAAATGGCGAGAAACATTGCCACAGATATGCAATTCTGCTTCAGGTACAGTCTTGCGTATAATTGGCCATTGGCGCTCTATAAATATTCGCAACGCGTGGATATTGTGTCTGGCTTGTGAGCTAACAAAAAGGATATAATTATTATTTGTAGTTGTTGAGGGATATTCATTGACGACAACCGGATGTTCTGCAAGGATAATCTGCTTTTCCGGTAGCATATCGGCCAGTAATTTTGCTTCATTTGGTTGAATGGCAATCAAAGCATCGGCTAGTGATAGCAGTTCAATTTCATGTTTTTCTGAAAATTTTCCTCGTTGCTGAGGCACCCCTGCCGCTCGTTCGCTTTTCTGGCGCTGGCTGAGTACATCAATGGTATCAATTACTGACAGGACTCCGTGTTTACGAGCCACTATTGTAGAAGTTGCTGCTGAAAAGACATATTCAGCAATGATGGCAATAGGTCGTAATTTGGTACAGAGTTCATCCAGTAGTAGCATTGCCGGTGGATGAATTTTTCTCAGAGGATTTTTATGAGAAAACGCCGCTAATTCTTTTTCATACCGAGATGATAAGGAGCGACGTGCTGATATAGAAATGATTTCATACCTGATTCTCCTTAGCAAGTTGCGGCGCACTGAAATGGCGTGGGGATAAGCAATCCATACGCTGTCAAAGCCATTTTTTAAGGGAGCTAAATTGGAGCCGTTAGCAGCCGGCATAACTAGACCAACATGATAAAATTTCCGAAGCCACTGAGCCATCTCCCAAATGCGGACTGCTGCACCATTTTGGAGCGGATAAGGTGCAACAATAGAGTAAATTATTACCCAATCTTTTTCTGGGGATTTCATCACAGCTTTTTTGCAGAAAAATATTTATTTATAATGGAGCCGGCCTAATATACCGGAAACAGTGCGCTTTACTAAATATATCAGTAAGTCGCGGTAGGTCATCATATCCACAGCTTTTTCCTGAAAACGCACCAACCGCCGCCGAGCAACTTCTGGTTGATCCAGATTAAAGTTTATAAAAATAAGTTCAGCTTCTTGCATCAGTCGATCTCTAAATGTTTTGGCTTCGGAGTATATTCTAGGGTAAGAAATGATTTCGCCGGTGGTGGCAAAGTTACCGGCTTCAGCTAATCGCATCCAAAGTTCAACATCTAAAGCATATTCTAGCCGTTCATTCACTCCACCAATTGTGGCAAATTGTTTAGCAGAAAACAGACAGGACGGTTGATGAAAGTGCGCTTCTACTTGTGTACCCCAATCCCCGATCTGAGCTTTGTTGCCCACGCGCGGCGTCAGGCTGCGTAAAAGCTTGCCGGCAATGTCTATTTCCTGGTTGGCACCCACCCAGGCAACACAATCAGGTTGTTTGTGTCGCAGTTGAACGAGGGTGGCTACTCCCCCTGAATGGTAATAATCATCAGAATTAAGCCAGCCAAAGATTTCTCCTGTTGCTTTACTAAATCCTTTGTTAATGGCATGGGATTGACCTCGATCTGGTTCACTAACCCAGTAAGAAATCCACTGCTCGTATTTGCGAATGATTTCTACACTGTTATCGGTGCTGCCGCCGTCAATGATGATGTATTCTATGTTGGGATAGCCCTGAAGTAAAACTGAGCGGATAGTCTCTTCAATAAACTGTCCCTGGTTGTAACTTGGGGTGACAATACTGACTTGTGGCCAAGGAGAGCCGTCAGCCATTGTATCAGAAAGTTGTGAACTTTCTTGTGTCCAAGGCCAGCCGGTTTTGCCGGCAGATGGCGCAGGAAGTTCACTTAGAGTTGGACAGCGTCTCGCACACATTCCTAATTCTAGGGGTTTAATCAGTATTGGCTCAATTCGATACTATCCCTTTCTCTGTGCTTTTTTGATATTGGCGCAATGAAAGCAAGCTCATTGCTACATACCAAGCGTAGAAGAAACTCAAGAAAATTCCCAGTAAGCCACCGCGAATCCCGTTATAGGTGAAGAGATTGTGTATAAGTGCAGAAGCTATCGATTTAAACCAATTGCCCCAATAAAATCGCTCACCTCGCTCAGATCTTGACTTTCCCTCAAGTTTAATATAACGCCAGTGTTTCTCAAACATTTGGCGATAGGAATCTACCCAGTAATGCTTAAGGTAATAATCGGGCTGCTGCGGCAAAGTACCACTGATATAGCCATTTATTATTTGTACAGGTTGATGAACATAGGGGCTAAACTTGCATCTGTTTTTGTGAAGCACAGCCTGCTTTATCTGTTCTTTTCCCCAGATGGTGAAGTTGAGCGGCCTATTTTTGAAGTAAAACTGCCGGGGAAGGTTGATTAATCCAAGATTTGGTTGTTGAGTAATGAGCAAGCGCAGCTCATCTTCAATATTAGCCGGTAATACTTCATCAGGATCTAAAAAAATAACCCAATCGTTTCTAGCATAAGTTACGGCTTTCTCTCGAATGTGTTCTACTATAGGCACTCTCTCATGGTGGACAACTTCTGCACCACATTGCTGAGCAATTTCTACTGATGCGTCTGTAGAACCCAAATCCACAACAATTAGCTGTTCGCAAAATCTCAGACTATTCAGGCAGCCTCGCAAACGCTGTGCTTCGTTGTATGTGACAGCGATGCCGGTGAATTGAATTTTTTGATGAGTTGCCAGTGATGGAGAATTTAATGCGGTGGGTTCCTGCATTTAATCAAGCTCTGAAATTTTATAAGTATAGACAAGGCGAGAGCATTTCTGGAAAGGCAGCTTCACTTTTTCCTGCGTAAGCAATTCATCAATTTTAGCTTTATATATTTGCAGGCTGGGTTCAAAATAATCATCGATTATAATAGTACCTCCAGGTGCAACAAAAGGTAGCCACGAGTTAATATCTATCTCCACCCCCTCTGCCGTATGAAGCCCATCTATATAGAGCATTCTAATTTTTAACAAAGAATTCCAGACTTGAGCCGCACGCTCCGAAGTCTCTACAATAGGAACAACCATATCAGAGACATTAAACTTTTTAAGATTTTCCTGAAAAACTGGAAAAGAGTCTATTTTATCTACAACCAGATGCTTGAGATAGCCGATACCACCTGTATGGGGATCTACAGCATAAACTTTCCCTCCTTCCACTCGACGGCTGGCTTCTGCAAGGACAATTGTTGACTTACCCCATGCCGAACCAATTTCAACAATTGCACCCATTTTTGGATTTTTTAACGCAAATTTCCAAAGACAAGAAGCCACCTCTTTTGAACACCAGCCCTCGACTTCTGCATCAATCTTTGAGAACAGTTTTCCTGGAAACTGCCTTCGCATTATGTTTAGCATGGTCACTTCCTTTGGCTACTCAAATAAAATATTGTTGAAGTTGACAATTTTGTTCTAAGACTAAATCTCCAATTAACTCTGAGTTATTTTGCAAAAACTCTTTACGGCTAATTTCATAGAAACCACTTCTGTTAATAACTTGAGGATCATGAGCGGTTTTTTTCTTAACCTCCTCTTTTGAAACTTTTTCTGTTGCTCTTTGTAACTTATCAGCATCTATTTGCATCTCAAAATGCTCTGTTACTTTAGAAAATTCAGTAGCCATGTCTTTGAGCAAATTTTCGTATCGCATAATAGTTTTTTTCTCAGTCTCGGTTTCCTCAATTAACCACTTAGCCAAATGCTTGCCATAGAGGGTACTCCAATATTTCACTCTTTCCAGATCCCTGGTGTCTTCTTTTTCATACATCATCTGGGAGTAAACTGTAGGCGCAGGCTCGCGGTAGAGATAAATAACATTTTTTCTATAAATATCCAGGTTCATATCATGGGTGTGAAGCGTTAGGTAATCTTGACAATCTTTGTAATAAAATACTCTCACAAGGGATGGCTTTTCAAAATAAAGTTCCATCACCATCCGCAGCCAGTGACTACCTGTTCTGGGAAAGCTTACCAGAAACGGAAAATTTGGATCGTCTACAAATTTTTTGATAAATTGAGAGTCATAAATTGCTAGAGAGCCAGTTTTATCTGTATTAAATTCAACCAATAAGCTTTTGATCAAATGTAAAGGGTTAACTTTCATTGGCAATAACTCCTTAGATTATGGCTTTATGAATTTTGCTTTCTAGGGTTGCGGGAAAATTAAAATTAGGGTGGCCAAATTCAATTAGACACCATCCAGTTAGAGGGTGATATTCAGAGGTTTTCTCTGTATACGAGGGATAATACAGGGAAAACATCAGATTTTTGTTCATTGAAGTTTTGATGAACTCAAATGAACATATCTGATTTTCATATTCATCCCATTTAAAGCAATTCAGTTCGGGAACTTGAAAGTCATCAATGAATATGTAGCCTCGTGTAAAGTTGTGAGTTATGAAAGCAATTTCATCTTTTAGAGGCCATTGATAACCATATCCGTGGGCGTCCAGCCAAAATACAGTATCTTTTTCTAAGATGGAGCTATCAGATTTAGTTATCTCATAGAGCATATCAGGAGAAAACTGATTAAAGAGGTTAACATTGGAAAAATCCTTCACTTTGGATAAAGCAAACTCATAAGCATCTTTATCTGGCTCACATGAATAAGCCTTCAAGCTAGAAAAATGCTTCAAGACATAATGTAGCGTTGAGCCGACGTTAGTTCCAGTCTCAATAAATTGCTCAGCTTGTGAAAGGCAATGGAAAGCTATTTCTTTTAAGTAGAGGTCACCATGAAATCCAATTTCAAGAAACTCAGATAAGCATCTCATTTGCTGTTTAGGTAATTTTAATACCTTGCTATAGAAAAAAGGCAAGAAAACCTTGAGTTTTTTTGTAATTTTTAAAAAAATATGGGTCTTAATTTTTTCACTCATTATCTGGGAAATTTCTCCATCAATAGGGTGAGCTGTATGAATTAATTGAATATTTTAAAAAATACGTTAAATCTTTAGGTTTTTTAATATAATTCCTACTGATTTTATCTTACTTTTTTTAAAAATAACAAAATTAGCAGTAGTTGATTACCCAATTCGGTTCAACATAAACAATTCCCCATTTGTCATTTGGAAAACTTTTGTGATTCCACGAGATTGTCATAACTTCAAAAAATCGTGCATTTTCTAGATGATCTATCTGGCCTTTACCTCCCTGAACACCGACAGTGATAGAATAATTACCTGGATTGAGAATAAGGGAATCGATTTTTAATCTTGTTCGCACCGGCTCCCCTTTTTTTATAGTAGTATAGCAACTGCACTCCTGACTTGTAGAAGTCGCAATTCTAACTCCTGTCGCTGAATCAATACCAACTACAAAAGAAACATTATTTAAGTCTGATAACCCCAGGCATTCTAACTCTATAACAAAAGGTTCTCCGAACTGTAAACTATAATTCTCGGTTTCTGAAGAATCAAATACTTTACACTGAGTGATTCTTATTAGGACTCCAAAATCTTCTCGCCTGCGTCTATCGAATAACTTGGGCACTTCTTCTTGATTTTGGCTATTGGCTAGGGTTAAGTAATCAGCAATTACATCCCGCACATCTCCAACCTTAGATATTAAACCACTTTTTAATAGGATAGCCTGAAGACATAACTGTTGAATAGCCGCCATATTGTGACTGACAAACAAAACGGTGCGCCCATCCCGCTTCGCTACATCCTCCATCTTTCCCAAACACTTTTTCTGAAACGCCGCATCTCCCACTGCCAGCACTTCATCGACTAGCAAAATCTCTGGTTCCAAATGCGCCGCCACGGCAAATGCCAATCGCACGTACATTCCTGAAGAATAGCGCTTCACCGGCATCTCTAAAAACTTCTCCACCCCGGCAAAGGCAACAATCTCATCAAACTTGTTTTTAATCTCAGCACGTTTCATGCCCAAAACCGTGCCATTCATAAAAATATTCTCACGTCCTGTCAATTCTGGGTGAAATCCAGCCCCCACTTCTAACAGTGAACCCACACGTCCCCGTAATATTGCCTCGCCTGTCGTTGGCTGCGTAATTCGAGACAAAATTTTCAGTAACGTACTTTTTCCCGCCCCATTACGCCCAATGATCCCAACAACTTCACCGGCACCAATATCAAAATTAATATCTTGTAGCGCCCAAAAATCTTCAGTTTTTTGCTGCCAAAGCTTGCCCTGAACGAGCTTTCGGGCAGTGTCAGCCAGATCCTCTCTGAGGGTAGAGTAACGCTTCTTCGCATCCGTCCGGATACGATACTTTTTTCCTAGCCCTTTAACAGAAATGATCGGTTTCTCGCTCATGCTAGATAAAATCTGCAAAACTCCGCTCTACCCAGCGAAAGACTGTTGAGCCTATGATAAAAAACGCAATCGCGCCTGCCACAGATAGACTTAACCCTATCAAGCTAAAGTTCCCCTGTCCCGTCACCGCAAACCGGCACAGCTCAATCAGTCCCGCCATCGGGTTGAGGTAGTAAAACGGACGAATTGAAGCCGGCACGAGATTAACCGAATACACAATAGGAGAAGCATACAGCCAAATTTGCATCACGAAAGGCACAGCATACTGAAAATCTCGATATTTAACATTCAGCGCCGCTAGCAGCATCCCCACACCGGCACCCAAGATCATCGTCACCACCATTGCCACCGGCAGCAGCAACAAACTCCAAGTTGGCCTGAGATGATAGATATAAGTGAGCGGCAACAGCAAAAACAGCGACACTGCGAAATCTACCCAGGCTGAACCAACGGCAGCCAAAGGAATAATCAGGCGCGGAAAATACACCTTCGAGATCAGCCGTTCCTCAGCAATCAGGCTGCTGCCGGCCCGCGTCAAGCCATCGGAAAACAGCCCCCATAATATCAAAGCCGAGTAACTAAAAATCGGATAGGGAATGCCATCCGAGGGAATCTTGGCAAAATTCCCAAAAACCACGCTAAAAATCCCCATTGCCACTAGCGGCTGCAACAACACCCAGCCAATGCCGATGGCAGTTTGCTTGTAACGCACGCTAACTTGCCGCAATGCCAGCATCCACAGGAGATCCCGGTACTCCCAAAACTCTTGGATCGCGGCTTTTAAAGATTGCCTACCGGGGCGAATAATCGTAATTTTGTTAGTGACTGACACTGATTCACCGGAGAAATTACGTTGAACAAAGTTACAGGGGCGATCTTTGCCTCCACCGGCAGCAATCGTCCCTGTTCTTCACTTTAAACCTTAAGCTGTCAGCGCGTTTCTAACAAGCTGCTGCATCCCTTACTGGGCCGTCAGCAACTCTGCCGGCAGGCGTTTGAAGGCGAGGCGCTCATTTTCGATATCCACATAAATTGTGTCGCCATCGTTGAATTCTGCCCGGAGAATACCCTTGGCAATTTGGGTTTCCAACTCACGCTGAATCGCTCGTTTCAGCGGACGAGCACCGTAGACCGGGTCATAGCCTACTTCTGCTAAGAAGTCAAGGGCTGCGTCGGATAGCTTCAGAGACATTTTGCGATCGCCCAGTCGTTTTTCTAACCGTGCAACTTGCAATTTGACAATCTGCCGCAGTTCCGATTTCTGCAAGCCGTGGAAGATAATCGCCTCATCGATGCGGTTGAGGAATTCCGGACGGAAGTTGTTTCGCATTGCTTCCATAACGCGAGAACGCATTTCTTCATACCGGCCTTCATCACCGGCAATATCCAAGATGTACTGGGAACCGATATTGCTGGTCATAATGATGATCGTATTTTTGAAGTCTACCGTATGACCTTGAGCATCGGTAACGCGACCATCATCAAGAATTTGCAGCATCACATTGAAGACATCGGGGTGAGCTTTTTCGATTTCGTCGAACAAAATCACCGCATAAGGACGCCGGCGAATGGCTTCAGTTAACTGTCCGCCTTCGTCGTAGCCAACATATCCCGGAGGCGCACCAATGAGGCGAGAAACCGCGTGTTTCTCCATATACTCGGACATATCAATCCGCACCATCGCTTCTTCCGTATCAAAGAGATAAGCGGCGAGTGCTTTGGCGAGTTCGGTCTTGCCAACGCCGGTAGGGCCAAGGAAAATAAAGCTAGCGACAGGCCGGTTGGGGTCAGCAAGACCGGCACGAGAACGCTGAATCGCATCGGCTACCGCAGTCACCGCTTCATCTTGACCGATGACGCGCCGGTGGAGTTCATCTTCTAAGTGCAACAGTTTTTGCATTTCAGATTCCACCAGTTTGCTGATCGGAATTCCTGTCCACTTCGAGATGATTTCTGCTATGTCGGATTCGGTGACTTCTTCGCGCAGCAGGGTGCGTCCGCTGGTTTGCGCTTGTTCTAATTGAGTTTCCGCTTCTTCAAGCTGCCGGTGTAAATCGGTTAACTTGCCATATTTCAACTCAGCAGCACGGTTAAGATCGTAGTCGCGTTCTGCTTGGCTGATCTCAACATTCACCCGGTCAATCTCTTCTTTAATCGCCTGAATTGTGTTGATGACATCTTTTTCAGATTGCCATTGCGCGTTCAGACTGTGCTGTTCTTCTTTCAGGTTGCCGAGGTCTTTTTCTAGTCGTTCCAACCGTTCTAAGGAAGCCGGATCGCTTTCTTTTCGCAGCGATAGCCGCTCCATTTCTAACTGCAGAATTTTGCGGTCGATTTCGTCCAGTTCTTCGGGTTTGGAGGTAATTTCCATTTTCAACCGCGCTGCTGCTTCATCGACTAAGTCAATAGCTTTGTCGGGGAGGAAGCGATCGCTAATGTAGCGGGTTGACAGGGTTGCGGCTGCAACTAAGGCGCTGTCGGAGATTTTAACGCCGTGGTGAACTTCGTAGCGCTCTTTAAGTCCGCGCAAAATCGAGATGGTGTCTTCAACGCTAGGTTGATCGACGTAGACTTGCTGAAACCGGCGTTCGAGTGCGGCATCTTTTTCGATGTATTTGCGGTATTCATCCAGAGTGGTGGCACCGATACAGCGCAGTTCGCCTCTTGCCAGCATGGGTTTGAGCAAGTTGCCGGCATCCATTGCGCCTTGGGTTGCGCCGGCACCAACAACGGTGTGGATTTCATCAACAAACATGATGATTTGCCCGCGAGAGTCGGTGACTTCTTTAAGGACGGCTTTCAAGCGTTCTTCAAATTCACCTCTATATTTTGCGCCGGCAATTAATGCACCCATATCCAGGGCAATCAATTTGCGGTCTTTCAGAGATTGGGGGACATCGCCCGATACAATCCGCTGGGCAAGTCCTTCTGCGATCGCAGTTTTCCCGACACCCGGTTCGCCAATCAAAACTGGGTTATTTTTCGTGCGGCGAGAGAGAATTTGGATGGTGCGGCGAATTTCTTCATCCCGCCCAATTACGGGGTCTAGTTTACCCTGGCGGGCGGCTTCTGTGAGGTCGCGGCCATATTTTTCCAGGGATTGATATTTCCCTTCGGGATTTTGATCGGTCACTTTTTGACTCCCCCGGATTTCGTCAATCGTCGTTTTGAGTTTGGCTTCCTCTAGTTTAAATTCTTGGAATAGACCTTTGCCGAAGCGATCGTCTTTGGCATACGCCAGTAGAAGATGTTCGATTGAAATGTATTCGTCTTCATACTTTTTACGATAGTCTTCGGCGCGATCTAATAAGGTGTCGAGGCTGCGTCCTAGGTAGATAGAACTGCTGCCGCCGGAGATTTTAGGCTGCCGGTTGATGAATTCATCGGTGCGATCGCTTAGTCGCTGCACGTTAATGCCGAGTTTGCTCAGGACACTGGCGACTAACCCTTCTTGTTCAAGGAGGGCTTTCATCAGGTGTTCGCTTTCGAGTTGTTGTTGCTGGCCGGCTTTGGCAATGTCTGGGGTGCGGACAATGGCTTCCCAGGCTTTTTCGGTGAATTGGTTGGGATTGGTTGGTTGCATAATTTGTAATCGCCTCTTTGCTGTGATCTAAGGTTGACTGGGCGCTCAATGATCGGCTTTAGCGAATGAAGGTTGAGCCGGCTGAGTGCTGTAGGGGCGTCCTGAGCGCTGATATGTTCTCCGGTTGCATTGAATCAGGGTGCCAAGGTTCGCTCCTACGCTGGGGCTGAATGCTTTACCTGTCAAACATTGTAGGCAGATCCGCAAAATTGCGGAGATCGGGTTTTACGCCCTTAGGCATAGGTATTACCCTCCTCTAGGAGTAGATTTTTTATTTAACCTTTTGCTAAACTTCTGTTAAATAAAGCTTCATCTTACGTTCGGAAACTCTGACTTTAAGTTCACTTGGGCTGGTGCAAGTGGCTTCTTTGTCATGCTTTTCAGCAATTAATACCTATCAAGGCTTGTAGCGTACAAGTTAAAGTTTTCAACAGGACTGAAAGCAACATGGAAAAAACTCATTTACACATCGAATCGATTTCTATGCCGGTAGAGCGCTCTACAAGTTTGCTGCCGGTTTTATTGTGGGTTTACTTACCCATAATTGCCATTTTAGCAATTGTTGCTGGGACAGTAGACATTCATTTAGGAGCTTTGACCCGTGATCCCTTAGCACTTCTCAATCAACCTTTTTATATTGGGTTCTTTTCTAATATTGGCATTTTGTTCTGGTGTGCGGCAGCGGTTATCTGCTTTTTTAGTTTTGCTTTGCTGCAAAATTATTACCGCAGTCGCAAGATGCACTCCTTTATTTTATACTCTGGCATTGTAACTTCGGTTTTGCTTTTGGATGATTTATTTCTGATCCACGAAGAGGTCGCGCCTAAATATTTATTCATCCCTGAAAAATTTGTTTACTTAATTTATGCGGTAATGCTGCTTGTTTATTTAGTCAAGTTTAGAAAAACTATTTTAAAAACTGAGTTTAGTTTGTTGATTTTAGCGCTGGGTTGGTTTGCACTCTCAATTGTTTTTGATAAAGGTTACATTCCGTTATCGCCATCTATGGTGAAACGGGGATTTGATTTCTATCTGGAGGATGGAGCGAAGCTTTTAGGAATTGTTAGTTGGTTTGCTTACTTGGCAAAAGTATGTGGAGGCTGTATAGGAGCGTTTCTGGATCAGCGAACGGATATGGGTTCTCTAAGTAATTCCACTGCTCTGCAACAGGTGAAGTAATTAACTCGATTCATCCTCACATCACCACTCAGCTGAAAAACCGGCTGGGTGGTTTTTCTATTCAGAATTGTAAATTGCTTGGGCGGGTTGTGGGTTCGGTATTTACTTAATCTGACATAGGCATTCCCGCACTTGAGGCTGCCGGCTGCGCTTCTAGGGATGTTTGAGCGAAGCCGGTGTCAAACTCGCTGCCTCAAGGCGATTCCAGTTTTCTGAAAATAATGTAAACTTCTGTAAAGAGCGTAAAAGAGTAATGTCTATGACGAGCAATCAAGGATTTGGCAAAGTTAAGTCGAGCAAGAAGTCAGGCAAAAGCTCGGAAAAACGGGCGGTTGCGTCTAAGCAGTATGACAAAATGAAGGAAGAGGGACTGCCAGAGTTTAATATCTATATGCGGATTAAGGATAAGAAAAACTGGTTTCCCGTGGGTTCTTTGGCGGTGAATCGTAGCAGCCACATTGAGCGTGCTATTTTTGAAAATTTGGAAGCGTTGCGTGAAGGCGGCTTTCGTTTGTTTCCGATGCTACGGAAGCATCAGCAGAATTTGGAATATGGCTTTAAGTTAAAGGGAAAAGAATTTGCGGATGAGCCAATTCAGGTTGCGGTTCCGCCGAAGCCGTCTGCCGGCAATTTTATTCAAAATGCGGTGGCGCAGGTTAAGAATAGTGTTTCCGGTTTGTTAAAACGCGGTTAAATTTAAACCGGATAATTTAAAGAACCCGAAAATTTATCCCAATTGTGTCTGTACGGGTGATGATGTTGCCGGTTTACAAGTGTACGAGATTCACAAAACGTAAAAATCTCAACACTTGTGCCGGCTCAAAAAAGATTATGCTGAGAGAGAATCTGAAGTGTTCAAAATTGCTGCAGGATAGATACAGCGTTAAACCGCGCTGAACTTTAGGTACTTTAATTTCTCTAGCGTTAAGCTCGGTAGACTTGTTTGCATGATGAGATCGGCTGGTTCATCCCTGTCAGATTTATTTGCATCAATCAATCTTTACAGTAGTGAAGAGGATGTAGAGAACAAGGTTATATTACCCCTCTTGAGCCTCCTTGGTTATAACGGGGAAGATTGGAAGGCTCAATTTATTCTGGGCAAATATAAACTTGACTTTTTAATTCAGCCAAAAGATTCTGGTTTGCCTTATCCACCTTATTTAGTTATTGAAGCCAAAGCTGCCAGGAAAAAAATTTCTCAAAATCGTTGGCAGATTAACAATTATATGCGTAAGTCTGGGGCTATTTTGGGACTTTTAACAAATGGCTACCAGTTTCGCTTATTTTATCAATATGATGGAAAAATTGAAACAGTTGCCCAATACTCTCAAACTCAACTAATTGCTGAGTTTAATCGATTTTACAAGCTGCTATGCAAAGCAACTTGTTTAAAAATATATTATGCTTTGACTCAAAGACAACAGCAAGTTTACAGTCAGTTTGGAAATTTGATATCAAAAGCATTTGCTAATGAAGATATGCTGGGATTATTTAGAAAGAAAAGCAATCCTTCTGTTGGAAAAGATGCCAATCAAGTAGACTCAATCTTAGTTGAGCCAGAAAACGCCCTTTTAGTCAACAAGGTTATCAATAGGAATTCTATGATTATTACTGTTTTTAATAACAAAGGTGGTGTGGGAAAAACCACAACCACTATTAACCTTGCTGCTGCTCTTAGTAAGATGGGTAAACGGGTATTGCTAATTGATATTGATGGCCAAGCCAATTTAACGACCGGCTTAGGAATCGATCCGTTAATTGATGTTGAAGATCAAGGCAAAAAAGATATTACTCATTTATTAACTGAACCCAGAACTCGGTTAGAAGATACTATCATTAAAAAGCGGTGGCAAAATATTGAATTACATTTGGTGCCCTCTCACATTCGTTTAAGCCGTATGGAAAATGTGCTTAACACTACAGTCGGGATTGATCAAGTATTAGAAAAAAAGTTAAAAAATAATGACTATGACTTTGTATTTATTGATCCACCTCCCTCTTTTGGTCGGGTGAATGGAATCTCTCTAATGGCATCTTCAGGGATTCTTATTCCTACTCAATTATCAGCTTATCCCATTCGAGCTTTGGAGTATGTGCTAGATAGAATAAACGAAATAGAACAGTTGAAACCGCTTCCCATCTTAGGAATTGCCGTAAGTATGTACGATCAAAGATCGTCCAGCTTTAATTCATCGATGACAGAAAAGCTGTTTGATGTGCTAGAAAAAAGTGGCGGCGCTGATAAAGTGGAGCTTTTTCCTGAAAAGACTTGGATTCCCCGGTTAAATGTTCTTTCGATTTCTCAAGATAAAGGATACCCACTTTACCAGGCAGAATTTGACGATCAACTAAGCTCTAAAGACAAGGAAGCCGCACAAAAGGCGCTTGAACGCTATGAAGACTTAGCTGAACACTTAATTGAAGTTAGTAAGGAAAGGTTATCAAACAATGGATAGATCGGATCGTCGCGCTCGGATTAGAGCTAACTTGGGTATTGAACCCATTAGCCACGGACAAGTACATACATTTCAAATTGCGATACCAGACTCTCAGAAACAAGAGATATCACTGAAAAGACGTCAGGTATTAGAGGATAGCCTTACTGAATACAAAACTAATTTAGTTCCTGTCATTGTGCGTCATACTGAAGCGTATAGTGAGGAAGAAGAGTATGAGGTTGTATACGGCGCTGATTGGTGTTTTGTTGCTAAGGAACTTGACATCGAGAGGCTATGGGTTTGGGTTTTTGATATGAGTGATGAGCAAGCCACTGCTACAAAAGCAGAGATGGAGCAGTTGGCAGGCGTCTCATTAAGTGATCAAAAAATTGAGCTAGAACAACCTAAACAAGTTACAGAGAATGGAGCTGAGACAGAAACAATTGACATGGAGAACTTACTAGATAAAAAGTTGCAACCTCTCCATTCTCAGCTTAACCAACTACTTTCCAAACCGGCAAGTAGTGCCGGCAATTCTTTTGAAGGCAAACTAAGCGACATTGAGAACACAATTTCTCATTTAACATCTACGGTTGATCGGCTTGCCGAAGCGGTTCAAAAACTAATAGAACCGCCAGCAAACTTCGCACCAACAGCAGCAAAAATTACACCAAAAGCAGCAAAAATTGATTTACAGTTAGCTACGCAAGAAGACGTTGATAGAGCATTGAAAGAGGTAGGCGCAACTGATAATCAGAGGAAAGCAGCCTGGAAAGCAATTGAATATTGGAAGGCATCGACTCAAGGCTTAAATTGGCGTAATCTTGAAAAATCAGCTAGGGGAAAGGAAGGTAAAATTAAAGGTTTTGCTGATAAGACTTACGACAAGCTAAAAGAGGTTGCAGATATATCTGTTTAGTCAATAGGGAGGTGTCACGATTATTTATTGAGCCGCTCTCTATTTTCTATAGATTTGCACTTAGGAAGTTATTTGGTTATTAAACAAACCAATTGTGCCGCCGGCTCAGCATTTGGATCAAGAATAAAAATTTGATTCTCCTGGCACAATTCCTCAATCAATTGCTCAACCTGTGTATTTTCTACTAAAGGAAACTGATCCAAGGCATTTTGAATCAGAATCTGACATCCCATCATTTGTTGAGTTTTCACTAAATTCAACAAAAATTCCTTAACATCATGGAAGGGTTGAGCAAGTTCTTTCCGCACAACCGGCTTTTGTTGGTTAATACTAGAAGTGCCGGCAACTCCTGTAATCTGAGTAGAACCGCTAAAAACACCGAGACTCTGCAATAAAGGACAATCCCGCAAAATTTTAGATTTGCGAATTAAAGCTTCTAAATCGCTCAAGCTAGGAGTATGATCTCCTACCACTAATTCGCCGGCACACGCAGCATTTACCAAGCTGTGATAAGTTGCTAAATAGTGAACCGAAGTCATATCTGGAATGATGTGTCGGTTGCGGTAGCCGGTGAAAATTTGATTGTAGAGTTTGTAGCCTTGATTATTTGGAGTCCCCACCCCTTCAGCACGAATTAAGTGTATAGTTTGGCAGAGATTTTGCTTAAGTGCCTTCTGACAAGCTTTCATCAAATTGCAGAAACTTATCAGGTTCGGTTCTTCTGTCCAAACAACGCCAATTCTCCCCAATTGCACCGGCAGATGATAGCTAAGAGAATAACTTGCATAAGTTGGACTTGGTAAAAGTTTCGTCTGAATTCCGTGAACTTGCAGCGCATTGAGCGCTTCTCGCAACATCTGAATCAATTCGGGTGCTGAAAATTTACGGATTCGAGAAATTTTTTCCTGAGTTTTGTTAAATTCCTTGAGCCACACTAATTGAAACGCTGCAAACGGATCTATCGGCGTACTATTGACATCTAAATCAAATTCAGTTGATCCATCAAACCCTTCAATTTTTGCTTCTTGAAATAGCTGCCGACCTAACATTAAAACATAGCGTGGGCGAGTTTTTCCCCCAGGAAATTTATCTTCTAAATGTTGACGATTTAACGGATAAATTGACGAAGAAAGTAGAGAATTTGCTTGCCGATGTAGTGAATACAGCCGACTCGCCCATAACGTTTCCGCTTGATCTAAAGTAATTGGTTGCAAGCGAATTGGTAAATCAATTCGAGCTTGATCTGCTTGTTGAATCCGTTTAGAATTTTGCTTCCATGTATTTGTAACAATACTAATAATTACTAAAAAATTTTTTAACTTCTGATTGTGAATAATTGAATTCACATTAAACAAAGCTTGTAAATTAATAAATCCATCTAACGCCCGATCAATATTATCTAAATTATCAAAACATAGGACAATGGGCTGAGTTGCTGCAGAAATTTTTCCAAAATTACCCAAAATTTTCAGCGCGATTTCTTCAGTTTCAATTGCACGTTTTACTTTTAAAGCCTTGAGCGTTTCTTCATCCAAATCGTCGCCTTTCAACCACTCACAGGCTAAAGGATACATTTCGGGATTTGTTAAATCATAAAGCACACCAAAAAATTCATTGGCATTGTAAATACCGCTGGGAAAAACTCCCTTTAAATTATGGATAAACAGGTTTCTTTCACCGAGTAGCTGCTTCATTAAACCTTCGTCTCTAAAAGCAGATAAACTCTTCAACCAAAGTAATAGCTGAGATTCTTGCCGGCCCTCTGGTACATACATCAAACTATCAACTGTATTTCTGAGGGTATGACGCCAGATAAAATCACTGTCTGGCCAAGGCCCAATATAGGCAAAAAAAGCTTTTGAGTTGAGTAACTTTTTCAGCCGGCCTAATAGATAACTTTTCCCAGAACCCGAATCGCCGGCAAGCAAAATCGTGCGCGTCCGGTGATCTTGCGCCACTTTATCAAGAAGTTCTTCAATATCACTTACAACTTCTTGATGAATCGAATCAACCGTTAATGCAGGATCTTGTTCCTCCTGCCAAAAATTACCGGGTCTAAAAGTCGTTGAGTCAAAAGGATTCACAGCTTGCCGAATGATTTGATGAATAAATGCCACACCCATACCTCTCGATAGTGAAGAATTTCTCGTTACTAAGCTTTAGTTTAATAACGTCTGGAGAAAGGCTTTGCTTCTCCTTCTTCTTTCCCAATTGCCGCCTTCCTATCTGATTTTCTTCAATCTAGTGGAATCGAGATTTTTTCTCACTCATCTGTTCTGGCCGCATAAACTAATTGATCTTCTAACTTGGCTTGCGGATCAAGAATTTTCACCTTATGATTTTCCTCACACAAATGTTCAATCAAAAGATTAACTTGAACTTCATTAACCTGAACAAACTGATTGAGTGTTTCTTGAATCAGGCGCTGTCGTGCTAAACATTGCTGGTTGAGTACCCGATTCAGCAGAAAATCCTCAACCGGCTGCCACTCCGCCTTATTTTCCTCGCTAATAACGAGAGGCGGAACAATTTCTAAATCTTGCAAAAGGGAACACTGATGTAAAATCTTAGATTCACGAATTAATCCTTCTAATTCTTGCAGATCGGGAGTTTGTTCACCCACCACTAAATCCCCAGAATAAGCATCATTCACCAAACTGTGATACGTTGCAAGATACTGCACTGAAAACAAATCTGGCATAAAGTGATTGTGGTGAGACTCTGTGAAAAGTTGCGTGTAAAGTTTATATCCTAAATTACTGGGAGTCCCAACGCCTTCAAACCGAATGAGGTGCAAGGATTGACACAGCTTCTCATCCACAGCTTCTTGACAAATTTTGATCAAGTTACAAAATTTAGTCATATTTTGGTCTTCACTCCAAACCACCCCAATTCGTTCAGAATGACCGGGAAGTTGATAGCTAAGAGAATAGCTGGCATAGGTTCGACTCGGCAAAAGTCGTGGTTGAATTTCTTCAACCTGCAACGCCGCTAAGGCTTCTGCCAACATTTGAATTAATTCGGGTGAAGAGAATTGACGAATTCGAGAAATTCGCTGCTGAGTTTGATTTAATTTCCGCAACCATACTAATTTAAATGCCGCTAAGGAATCAAAAGACTCCTCAACAACCGGCTGCACTTGAACGGGAGGCGCTACAGTTTCAGGAACTTGAGAATGTGAATTTTCAGGAGGAACAATTGGCGAAACAATTGGCGGATTGTCATAACGAACCAATCCAACTTTACAATCTTGAAATAACTGCCGGCCTAAAATTAGCACATTTCTTGGTCTCGTTTTCCCCCCAGGAAATTTCTCTTCTAGCACTTGCCTGGTTAAGGGATAAATCGCAGACGGAGGCGGGGGAGACGCTTGCCGGTGTAAAATATGCAGCCGGCTTTTCCAAAGTGCTTCCGATTGATCTAAGGTAATTTGTTTGAGTTTAATCACCGCATCAACCCGATCTTTATCTGTCGGTTGAACGCGATGAGAATTTTGCCGCCAAGTATCAGTAATAATGCTGATCATGACGAGAAAATTTTTCAGCTTTTGATTGTGAATCACCGAATTCACGCTAAACAATGTTTGCAGATCGATGCCTCCATCTGGCAAACGCGCAATATTATCTAACTGATCAAAACACAACACAATTGGCTGAGTTTCCGCCGCAATTCTGCCAAAGTTGGCTAAAATTTTCTGTGCGGCATCTTCTGTTTCAATCGAATGTTGTACCCGCAGCAATTTTAAACTATCCTCATCTAAATCATCGCCCCGTAACCACTCACAGGCGAGGCTAGATAATTTAGGATTCGTTAAGTCATATAAAACCCCAAAAAACTCAGCAGCATTGTAGATGCCGGCAGGATAAGCTTCTCTCAGATTGCGAATGAAAATTTGCCGATCACCCCGGATGAGGTCGATAATGCTGCGTTGTTTAAACTCCGATAGCCCTTTCAGCCAAATCAATAATTGAGAGTCTTCTTGCCCTTCAGGAACCTCCAACAAACTATCAACCGTGTAGCGCAGAATATGCCGCCAAATATAATCGCTGGCGGTAAATGGCTCAATATAGACAAAAAAGGCTTTCGGATTCAAAATGCGTTTGATCCGGCCTAATAAATAAGTTTTACCGGAGCCGGTTTCGCCTTCTAACATCATCGTGCGCGTGCGATTATCTCCCGCAACTTGAGCCAAAAGTTGTTCAATTTCAGCAACCGCATCTTGATGAATTGACTCCACCGTGAGGGCGGGATCTTGTTGTTCTTGCCAAAAGTTACCCGACCAAAATGTTTCAGCGTCAAAGGGGTTAGGTTCTCTTTGAATAATCAGATCGATAGATGCCATAGGAGTTGTTAAGAGTAAAGAGTGAAGATTTAGGTTTCTGTCTTTTATTTTTGGCAGTTTATCCTAGATAAAAGACCTCAGATTACTTTAAAGCACGATAATGAAAAACAGTGGCCCTCCCACATCTTGGGGAATACCGGCTTCAATTTGTTCGGGTGTGTAGGCAATCGCTTCTTGCAACGAACTTAATTCTATTTTGTCATTGCGTTGTAACCGATAAAGCATCTGATTTAACTCATTTCCAGACATCTGCGATTGTAACTTTTGCCGCAGTTGAAAAATTGGCAAATAATTTTCTGTAGCAAGTTCCCTATCTAAATCGCGAATCATTTGTAAAATATCCGCATCACTTAACGGGTTTACCACTGCCGGCGGTGCTTCTCTTTTTTCCTCAACTAAAGGGTGGGAACCTGCCTCTTTTTTTAACGGGAGGTGAGGAGGAAGTTCTTGCTCATTTTGTGGCAATGCTGTCGGCTTCTCTCGCAAGGATTTCCGCAAAAAGCGCAAGTAATGAGTGAGCAAATCCAAACTAATCACAGGTGTGGTTCCGCTGGGGTTGCACTCGTCTTGCAGATACTCCAAACCTCGCTGTGTCAGCCAAACTTCATTAATTTGCGTTTTCTCTGCCTTAATTAAACCCCGTTCTGCTAAACCGTGGATGATTGCCTGCCGGCTATCCGCGCTAAGCCCAGTTTGCGCCGGCGTGATGCTAGACTCGGCGCAAGCCTTAAGCACCTGAACTTCTGCCTCGGCGATCGGCAGCCGTGTGGTGTCTAATTTGAGCAGCGACTTCCCAGGCGGGGCGATTGACAGTTGCAGAACCTCACAGCTATAAGCCACTAACTCGCGATCGCACAGGTTGCGGCAGATGCTATCTCGTTCTGCGGCTTTCGTTTGAGGATTGGGCTTAATTTTGCTAATCGGTGCCCGGTAATCGGGAAAACCTAATAACTCTAACAGAAACTTCAGCTCAAGCACGTCCATCAAATCACCCTTGCCTGACTCACAACTACGCCCAAATCCTAGTTTAGATTGCAGCGATCTCCAATTGAGGCTAGTGAGCTTGTCGGCTTAAATAATAAATTTAATTAAATATTTATCAAGATTTCTTAATCAACTGCTATGCCATCTCAGGCAGGAGAAAAACGCTGCCGGTAGAATCCGCAACCAAGTTTGCAAGGCGAGTGCCGGCATCCACCCTCGCGCCTGCAGCTAATTAAAGGCATCTGTTGCAAATAAGTTGATGAATGCGATTCTCCCTAAGACACACTTCGCCAGAGTCACCGGCACATATCGGCAATAATATTTTAGATAAAATCACTATTTGTCTGCTTCGTATCCCCGGCTATTTTAACAAATCCGAAACATATAATATAAAATCCGGATGAATCAACCTCGTTGTAAATACGCTTGCATAAAGCTGAAAGTCTTGCTTTATATAGTTTTCAAGCCTTAAAATTCCAGCCAAAATCTAACAACGAAAATCAATATGACAGGAGTTCTCAACTTAAATATTACAGAAACCCGTGAACACCTTAAAACACTGCTCACCCAACAAAAAACCGCTCAAGGTAAAGAAAGAGTTCAAGCACTGTACCTCTTAAAAATTGGCCAAGTCAAAACGGTTCAAGACTTGGCAGTTGCCTTGGGTAGGAATCGAGTTACCCTGCAACGGTGGTTACAAAAGTACAGATCCGAAGGACTCGACGGCTTGCTAGAGGTAAAAAAAAGCCAAGGTAGAAAGCCGGCTATCCCGAAAGAGGTAATGGAACATCTGCAAAAACGACTACACGAATCCCCAGCATTTCACAGTTATGGAGAAGTCAAAATTTGGTTACAAGAACAATGTGGTGTCGAAGCTTCTTACAAAGTCGTGCATGAAGCCGTTCGTTACAGGCTCAAAGTGAACCTGAAACGCGCGAAACCCAGAAACCTTAGAAAAGCTGTTGGTAATCTGAAGGATTAAATGGGGATGGGGCATGGGGGATGGGGGATGGGGCATGGGGCAAGGCTTCGCCAACCTAAAGGTATGGGCATGGGGCATGGCTTCGCCAACCTAAAGGTAGGGGCATGGTGAATAAATAATAAAGAATGCTCATCCCTCCCCCATTCTCTAACTCTCCCACTCTCCCTCCCAGCGTTCCTCCCCGCCGGCATCGTCCCAAAGGTGGATGGGTGAGCAAGAGGCACAATGGAAAATAGAGGCAATCCTTGGCATTTCACATTACCTCTATGAGTTTTAGTCTATTTGACCTGTTTTGGGTGTTTATCGCCCTTGCCTCCTTACAGCCGGCATTCCAAAAACGTTCTCTAGAATCCCGTCGCGTCCAAGCACTCAGACAATTTGAGCAAGATCGCAACAGTCGCGTTATCTTCCTCATTCACCGGCAAGAATCGATCAGCCTTCTTGGTATTCCCCTGTCGCGCTACATCAGCATCGAAGACTCAGAGCAAGTCTTGCGTGCAATTCGCCTCACGCCGCCTGATGTCCCCATCGATCTGATTCTGCACACCCCAGGCGGCTTAGTCCTAGCCACCGAACAAATTGCAAGAGCTTTAATTCGCCACAAAGCCAAAGTCACTGTCTTTGTGCCCCACTATGCCATGAGCGGCGGCACTATGCTGGCACTTGCTGCCGATGAAATCATCATGGACGAAAACGCCGTTTTAGGGCCGGTTGATCCGCAACTCGGCAACTTCCCCGCCGCCAGTATTCTTAAAGTCGTTGAAGACAAACCCATCGGTGAAATTGACGACCAAACGCTGATCATGGCAGACTTGTCGCGCAAGGCAATTCGGCAAGTGCAGCGGTTCGTGCGGACTTTGCTCGAAGATAGTTTCCCCCAGCAGAAAACTGCCCCAGAAAACATCGACAACATCATCGAAAAACTAACCACCGGCCAAATCACTCACGACTGCCCAATTTCGGTTGAGGAAGCCACCGAACTGGGATTGCCCGTCACCGTTGGTTTACCCACCTCCATTTACTCACTCATGGATCTCTATCCCCAACCCCAAGGTGGCCGGCCAACCGTACAATACATTCCCATGCCTTATCAACCCCGTCCCGCCTTGCCCCAGCCACAAACTCAGCCGGCATCGTCGCTGAAGGGGAGTTCTTAGTCCTGAGTCCTGAGTGCTGAGTCCTGAGTGAGGGAGGAAGAGTGGGAGAGTGGGAGAGTGGGAGAGTATTCTCTACTATTTATTCACGATGCCCCATGCCCCTACCTTTAGGTTGGCGAAGCCTTGCCCCTACCTTTAGGTTGGCGAAGCCTTGACCCATTCCCCATGCCCCATTCCCCAATGAACATTCTGATGCTTTCCTCGACCTTCCCTTACCCGCCTAGCCGGGGAGGCACTGAACTGAGAACGTTTAACCTGCTCAAATACCTCAACCGGCACCATCATGTCACGCTGGTGACACAGCGCCACGCAGACGTTCAGGATGTGGAAGTTGAAGAACTGCGCCGATGGGTGAGCGATCTGGCGATCTTTCCCTTGCCGGCAGCATCCCAGCCGCAACCAGGACTGATCGGCATCTCTGGCAAGGTGGGACGCTTTCTCACTTCAATGGTTAAAGTGACACCGCCTAACGTCCTGTATCGCTACTCGCCGGCAATGCAGGCTTGGGTGGATAATTATCTGCAAACCGGCCACTGTGATGTGATTACTTGCGAGCATAGCGTGAATGAAATCTACATCAAGCCCCAGTTTCGCAACTCGGTTCGCACCGTCGTCAATATTCACAGTTCTGTCTCTGGCTGGATTCGCAGCCATCTGGAAATGGGAGCTTCTCCCAATCCTCTGCGGGATCGCCTTTATCTGAATTTGTTATTAGAACGCTACGAAAAACGCTATTGCTCTAAATTTACTCAAATAGTTGTTACTACAGAAGACGATAAAAGTCAAGTTAAAAAATTCTGCGCCGGCACTTCCATTGAAGTAATCCCCAACGGCGTAGATTTAGAGCTATTTCCCTATCGTTCTCACGATCCGGGTAATCATCGGCTGGTGTTTGTCGGGGCGATGGACGCCTCGCACAATATTGATGCGGCGCGATTCTTTGCGCTAGACGTGCTGCCGGTGTTGCAACAGCGCTATCCTGACGCCACCTTTAGCATCGTGGGGACAAGACCAACTCCGGAGGTTTTGGCACTCGCCAGCCGGCCTGGAGTGACCGTCACAGGGAGTGTCCCTTCCATCGCCGAACAATTGCATCAAGCCAGCATTTGCGTGATCCCCCTGCGAACCGGCTACGGGATCAAGAACAAAACCCTAGAAGCGATGGCAGCCGGAGTGCCGGTGGTGAGCGGAGATCGCGGCTTGGAAGGGTTAGATGTAAAGATGAATGAACCCGTCAAGGCATTGCGTGCAAACCGGGTAGAGGAGTATATTGCTGCCATCAGCCGGCTGTTTGAAGATGGCCGACTTAGAGAGCAGCTGTCTCGCAATGCGCGAGCACTGATCGAAACGGAATATACTTGGGAAGCTGTCGGTCAACGCTATGAAAAAGTTTTGAGTGTTGTTAAGTGCTAGTTGCTCAGTGCCGGTTGTGAATTGCCAGTCAATCACAAGCCCCTAGCTCCAGCGCCCAAATGCCCCTAGCCATTCGCCATTCGCCGATGAAGAACAACCTGCGCCACATGACTGCTAAGCTGCCACAGACATCAGAACTTCAAAAGCCCAGCAAAAAAGCGAGGCGAACTCGCAGCCAGCCGGTTTCTGTGAGAGGTTCCTTACCGGCACGCCTCGCCAAGCGTCGCAGATCGCCGGCAAAGCCGTGGAATTGGCCACCCGTGTTGGTGGCGCTAACCGCCTTTAGTAGTGGCATCAGCTTACTCGCTGGTGGGGCGTGGGTAAGCGTCCAGTTTATGATGAATCCCAATGCCTTTGCCGGCTTGAACGCCCAGTTGTTAGAGCCAACAGAATCCGCCCCGGCTGATGGCCAACCGATTGAAAGTTTAACGGCAATCCGGGCGCAACTTCAGCAAGAAGGCGTGCAGCCGGCACCCACCATTCCCCTCAAGGTTCCAGGTGCTGGGGCAAACGCACCGGCAGATTTGCTGATGCGACTCATGGTGGAAACTGCGCCGCCAAAGTCTTTAATTTGTCAGTCTCCTTGCCAGCAGCTATCAGAACTGAGAGTTTATCAGCCGGTGCCGGTTGCTGAGGCGAAAGATGCAAAAAACCGGCAAACCGAGCAATTTGTTCGCCTTGTTAGCCAAGTATCGTTAGAAGGGCCGGCAGAATCTTTTGTCATTGCTCCTCTTGTCCAATCTAAATCGAATCGGCAAGGTTCAAATCGCCCACAAGCACTGACTGCGTTAGAAGGGTTTAGGGGTGAACCGCCGGCAACCAAGGGGGTTTGGCTAAATTTAACGGGCTATCGGCGCGAAGGGGAAGCCACCATTGCTTACGGACAAGTTTTTCACTACAACCCAGAGCGCACCAACCTCAGCTTTATGGCGCAGTGGACTTCGACTGCCGGCAAACTTCCCGCTTGGCAAGAAGTCACCGGCGATGGCAACCCAGAATTGGTGGTGGATCAAAGCAATGGAATAGAACCGAAATTCGTGGTTTACCAGCTACAGTCACGAAATTTTCTGCCAAATCCCATTCAACTAGAAGAAATTTCCCTTAAAGAGGCGGTTTTAGATAAAAGCGAGCCGGCAGGTCTATCTTACAACCAAGCTCTACAGTTGGCGAGAATTGGCTTGTGGTCGCCGGCATTGAAGCAGATGGAAGCGGTGAAGCAGCGACGCATCCAGAGTAAACAAGAGTGGCCAGAAGCAGCGCAATCCCAGCTAGATGTTATTCAACTTCACGCCCAGATTGCCCAAACACAAGCAGACGCAGCCGAGACTGACCCTGCTCAAAAAGCATACAACGCCCTGTTAGATGGCCGATGGGAAGAAGCGCTCAAGATATTTGAGGCGGATTTAGATAACGCTAACTCGATTGCCATTGCCCTGAAAGCCGATAAAGGCCGGCTTTGGAAACGGGTGGAAGGGGCAATGAAAATCAATCCAGAAACAGCGGTGCGAGGTTGGGGGGCGCTGATTCTGGCGGCGCAACAAGGTAAACCGCAAGCCCAGGCATGGCTCAAACAGCAAACAGTGCCGGTTGGAGGCAGCCAAGACGCCTCTGGGGTACAAAGTGCTGAAATGTTGTTAGAACGCTTAGAGGTGGCGCTGTCTGAGTCAACGCTGATCAATCATCCCAGTCAAATTGTGGGTTCAGCAACACCCACGTTTGAGATTAATGGGGCAGATTGGCTGAAACCAAAACAGGACACCTCTCTGCAATTAAGTAAGGGTCAAGTTTGGTATCAGGTGCAAGTAGCCGGTTTTCATGACGGACAGCGCTGGTTGCGCGGGCTGTTTTCTAATTTACAAGTGCCTCGAATTGAGCCAGGGAGACGCTTGTGGCGGATTTTGGGGTTAAATTTAAATTCTCAAATCCAGGTTGCGGCTTGGATGCCAGATGGCACCCAAAAAACGGCGATGGCGACAGTGAAAGCGGTTTCCTTCAACAACGGGACGTTGCAGTTGTTGGCGGCAGGTGAGCCAATTCCGGGTGCGACACCGGCAGATAATTTAGGTGCCGGTGGGACGGTGCCTCGTCCTGTGGCTTTCACCGCCGACAAATTCCGCTGGTTAGAACCGGCCTCTATCACAATGACTGAGTTGAACCAGCAGCAGTCGAGTTGGGTGAGTGCTATTCTCAGCAACCTCTGGCGCGAATTACAGGCGGCAGGAAGCTTACCTGGAGGTTCGGTTCCCAGTTCTGAGGAAATGTTGCTAGAAAGTGGGAATTGGCAGGTGCAGTCAATCGATCTTAATGGCAATCAGGTGCCGGATGCTGTCCTAACGCTGCGCCCGGATCTTTATGCAAATTGGAACCAGTCAGGGGCATCAGTTGCCGGCAGCGACAATTCTTCTCGGACTCGGACGCTAATTTTTGATGACGCCGGCAAGCTGCTTTACAGTGAATTTACATCAGGTGCCGGTCAATCTCTCACCGGCTTCGCGGATCTCGAAGATGGAGGGCCGGTTGCTTTGGTGGTGGATGGCGCGAATGGTTACAGCTTGAAGCGTTGGGTGAGTGAAAAAAGCCGGTTTGAATAACATTTACCCTACTGCCGGCGACCCAACAATTGCTGTTGCCACACCCTTAAAAAGGCAAAAACTGGAAATTGATAATATTCAATAATCAGCCAGACAACACAAGTAAGATGGGTAAAAAAAGTTAACCCCGTCCAAAAAATGGGAAACCAAGAAAAGGGATCGTTGGGTAATGAGGGAAAATAGTAAGCAGCCAATCCGACTAATGTGGGCGGCAGTAGCACAAACGCAATCGCTGCTAACCCTGCACCCCAATCCAACTCAGCGCCGGCACGAGGCAAACCCTGCCAACGCTTGCCATTCCAATACCACGTCAACGGCAAGGAACTATCGGCCATTTTCAGCAACTGTTCTTCCAGGTTAGCGGTGAAAATGTGCCGGCAAAAGTTACAGGCAAAAGCATCCATTAACGCAATTTCTGATATCTCACCATGCCGGCATACAGGACAGCTATACACCCCTTGATAGCTGAGACTGCTTACTTCTGCAGAGGAACTGCCGGTATTTTTCTGATTGATTGGCTTGCTCATGACAACGTGCGCTACTATTCAAGAATTGGACAGGAAGTCAAGCATTCCCATCATTTCAGGATAGCTTAGGTTTTTGCTTCCTACTACCTCCCCAGAGAGAATTTGATTTTAAATTCTAGATTGGGAAAGGGAGAATAACTATAAATTGATAGCATTTCTATTTTTTTGTAGAGTTTAAATAGTATCTTTTAAATTAAGTGAAAATTTTAGAGTTACGCTAAATTATTTATGTAGCTTAAGAGAGCCGATGTTTATTAATCAGATAGGAGTGCTAAGCTGCTATTCATTTAATTTTTATGTCGAGATTGAGGGGGAGAGAGGGCTGTAGCAACGCAAGAGCGTGTGCGTCCTTTTCAACGGGCAGGAAGGGGTGGGATTTCGAGGCGATCCCCTAAAAGAGCGAATTAGATACGCGTTAGCTTATATTCAAGCCCTGAGAATTTATTAGACATCTCTAAAAATTAGTTATCAGCCCAGACAGGGTAAAGGTAGTGCGTTGCATCCGGACAAGCTGAAGCGCCGTTTTTTTAGATGCACAGGCACTTATGGCCCGTGCTGACAACTGGGTCGTTAGATAGCTTAAGTTTCCTGTGAAAACTTGATTGGAAGCCTGTCTGTGTTCCTCATCTCTAAGTGAGATAATATAGTTTTACAGCCAATGTATGGTTTAATATGAAGACAAAGGCTATACTATGCCAACTTAGCCACTGTACTGTTTTGTCCCAGTTTATGCGCTAAAAGAGTGTATATAGTACAGCCCAAATTGAACTTGTCCTACTTACAGAGCTTATAAAATGCTTGAAAATATTTCATTGAAGAACTTTAAAGCATTTAGTTCTTTAGAAGATTTAGACATTAAACCTATAACTATTTTGTCTGGCACAAATAGTTGTGGAAAAAGCTCTCTTTTGCAAAGCATTTTGCTGTTAAAACAAACTTTAGAAAGTCAAAGTTTAAACCAGACTCTCTTACTTAATGGGAGATTTGTGCGCTTGGGAACTTTTGAGAACATAATTTTTCAGAAGAAACCTGAGAACAAAGTAGAGTTGAAGTTCTCTTTTGCTATTCGTAGAGAAGATTTTCCTAAAAATTTAGGGAAGCGAATACTACCATTAACTATTTTTTTGAGAGAGCTATTTCCTTGGGAAAGTTCATCAAAAAATTCTCGTGATAAAGAAATTGAATATTTTATTTCCTACAAAGTAGTTCTAAAGACTATTAAAACTAAGTCTAAAAAATATAAATTAAAACCAGTTTTGATTGATGAAATTGAATTGATCACTAGGACGATAGGTAAAGAGAAAGAAGTGATGTCTGAGTCTTATATAAAAGCTAATCACAAAGATGGCGATTGTTATGATTTGTTTTGGGAAAATGTGAAAAAAAGATTTTATTATAGTAGAGCAAGTGAGGGTGATGCTGAAGAACTAGAAAATAAAGGCCAAAAAACAGTCGAAATTGAATTTTCAAATCTTTTTCCAACAGGCATTTCCTCTCAAGAAGCGGAAGAAGTTCGACCTAAATCATCTTCTTATAGAGACGCTTACATTGTGCTTCGGAGAGCAAATGATTTTTTACAGAGTTTGCTTAGCTCATACAGCTATATTGGACCTTTGAGAGAAGAGCCATCACGGAGATATATTTACGAAAATGAAATTATAGAAATTGGCAATAAAGGAGAAAATGCCGCATATATTTATTTATCAGAAAGTGAGCAATTAATTTCAGGACACTATTATTATAATTCTATAAATGACTCTTTTGAAAAGGAGGAGAAGAAGTTAAAACTTTCTGAAGCAGTTCAGAAGTGGTTAAATTTGATGAATATAAAGAAATTTAGCCCTGAACCACAACAAGAGATCATTTATTTGAATCTAAATGCAAGCCCACTAGATTCTACTCGTGTGAGTATTGCAGATGTTGGTTTTGGTGTTAGTCAAGTATTTCCTATTGTACTTGAAGGGCTACGGATGCCTAGAGGTAGTACCCTTTTACTTGAACAACCAGAAATTCATTTGCATCCAAATCTCCAAATGGATATGGCAGATTACTTCATTTCCCTAGCCCTTTCTGGGAAAAGGGTTATTGTTGAAACGCATAGTGATCACATAATTAATAGATTAGTAAGACGGATAGTTGAAGACGAAACTAGTCAGCTGAGCCAATTGATTAAAATTTATTTTGTTGGACTAACTGAGAATGGATCTTTATGCGAAGAGATATGTATTGATGAGACTCTTGGCATTGTGAACTGGCCTGACAGCTTTTTCGATCAAGTTGCAAAGGAGCAGCAGAAAATAATGCTTGCAGGTCTGAAGAAGAGAAAAGCTGCAAAGCATAAATAATACCTATGCAGATGAACACTATTCTTGAACCCTCCTTTCTATTTATATCAGAGGAGCAATGGAGGGATGTTGAAAAAAGAGATGCGTTTTTAGAGCATTTTCTAGGACATCTAGAGAAGATTAGTAATTACTCCATAACAAAGATTTATTGGACGGATGCTCTTGAAGAGCTTCTAATGAATCATGCATATTCCCCGCCTTGGGTTTCAGATGTTAAATGGCGTAATCAATTTTTTCCGATTCTCTATAACCAATTCAATCCGATTAAACTGATTGTAAGCTCAGAGCTTTCTTGGGATGCTTGTCAATGTAGCCCCGTTCTCTCATCTTTTCAGAGGAACACAGAAATTCTTGAGCGATTTCTGGAGTTAGTTCACATTCTTATTAATAAGAATGAAAAAGTCTATTTTTGCCTAGGTTTTGATAAGCAACGAACTAATTGTCTTAGCTACTGTTTCTCCTGCAAGTGTCATGAAAATCATTTAGAGCCAATCGTCATAGTTGCTCCAGACAGCTGGTTTGACCATATTGATATTGTATCAGTGTGTTGGCCCCAAAATAGTCAAGATGCCTTTAAACTGCAATTAGCACTAAAAATAATCTTAAAGAAAAAGCTTTTCAAGCAAATATCCGATCTTCGCTATAACTATGAAACTTCTGAATCTTTTATAAAAGATATTGCTAAAGAATCAATCTATAGAGAAAATATTTTATATAGTCTTGCAAAAAGATTAACTCTTACTCAAGGAGAAGCTGTCTCAGATGAGGGCTTAAGTGATGAACCTGTGAGAGGAAAGAAGGGAGAAAGACGGTTTAGAGTCTCAGGAGTTTGTAGAATCCACTACAAATACTCAGAAACAGGTGATTTATTGTTGCTGAACTATTATGGGGAAGGTAAGCACGATAAGGGTTTAAAGTAATACAATCTCAATGCATAAATGCTAGGAAAAAATGCTTTAAATAGATTTTTGCTAGGCAATTACCTATTATTGACTAAAGTGAAGAGTAATTGCAGTTGCCAGCCACCTAATACTGCGTTGCTGTGGACGGAACAAAGGTTATCGGTGAAAATTAAAAGCTGCCTGTCGGCACTCATCTTAGCCCCGGCCTACGGTACAAAAGCAGGGTTGTTTAGTTCGCTCTCTAAGCTTTCAATGTCACGCCGGCAAACAACCGAAACGGTCGGATTTAGTATTAATTAAAAAGCATAGCATTTCAAAGCAAAAATCTGCTGAGCACTCAAAAAAAATAGAGGCGCGGGGAATTGCGTCTCTATGAGGGATTTAAATTTTATTAAATTTGTTCACTCGCTCGGTTAACACCGGCATAGCCGGCCTGGTTGAGCAAAAACATCAACCGACAAGTCACTTGCTAGTGTGAAAATCCTTAAAGCTTCGGTAGTATTCATCCGGATCGTACAAGTGACATTGGTCAGTAATTTCTTTCATTAAAGACCAAGAAAACTGCTTTTCATTGAGATATTCTCCCCAATTTTCCTTAATGCTGCGATAAGCTAACCGCAAATTGTAAGAAGGAATTGCTGTAGAAATATGATGGGGGACGTGAACGTTAATATCGTGACAGAAAAACTCAACCCAACCTGGGTAATCGCAGTGAACTGTCCCGGAAAGCTGAGCTTGCGCTTCATTCCACTCTTCAGCGGCGGTAAACGGAATTTCTGGTGCTGTGTGGTGAACCAGCGTAAACGTACTCATCCAGAAGTGATAAACCAACCAGGGTAATAGCCAAAATTTAACAAATCCCCAGATGCCAGTCGTTGCGATCAGCACAGGAAACCCAATCGCTGCACCGGCAAGCACCACAAACACAGATAGCTTGACCTGGGAACGCTGTTTGCCTTCAAATCTCGTCCAATCAAAGTGCATCGCTGCCCAGTGAATCACTGAGGCTAACCACCAAAGCCGGCCCCGCATCCGCCGATAGATCCACTTGAGGGGGCTTCCTAAGCCGGCATAAACGTCTTGTTGCCAAGGTTGCCAAGCATTATCCTCATTTAACTTGTTGGTGTGCTTGTGGTGGTAATTATGTAGCAGCCGCCAGCTATGGAACGGGTAAATCAACGGCAGAAACATGATATGGCCCACCAAATCGTTCACCCACCGGCGGTTCGCAAAGGAGCGATGGCCACAATCATGCCCCACAACAAAAAAACCAGTTAGGGCTGTGCCGGTGAAAATCCACGCCACCGGCAGGAGGAACCAGGGCGCAATGGCCAAACTCAAGTATCCCAAGCCAACCAATAACACATTAATCGTTAGGGTTAACCAAGCTTTGCGCCGGCTTTTCTGAAAGCATTCACGCGGCAGCGTCTTCAATATGTCTTTCAGTTTTAGATTGGATTCGGCGGGAACAGATAGCAAGTTATCAGGCTTAGCAATCGATGCAGTCATGAATCAATTAATCTTCTCTAGGTGCTAGTCAAGCAAGAAATCAGTCGTTTCATTTTAAAAACCTGCTAGAGATAGCTCAGTAGCAGGCAATGCAACTGTATGGGTTTCACAGTTGAGCAAGTGTTGGACAAACCCAGGCCGTAAAAACAGCACTGCCGGTTCCAAAACCTCAACTTTTATACCATAATCTTGCGGCTTACCAGAGAATTTAACACTTGAGGCGATTTTTTGCCTAACTTTTGAGATCAGACTTTCCTACTTTTCAGCCGGCCTCCACCATAATCTATTAGGAATTTAGAGTGCCGGCTTTAAATGAAACCCCATTATTAAGCGCAGGTTTACGCTTAAATTCTCTAAATCTTCTAAGCCAACGGTATGCCAGATAACAGCAAAGCCTTTGCCGTTTCACTATCCACCGGCCTAGAAAAAAAGTATCCTTGGGCGTATTCGCATTCCAAAGTTTGCAGTTGAGCCAGTTGTTGCGCTGTTTCCACCCCCTCTGCAATCGCATCCATGCCCAGCGAGTGGGCCAGGGTAATAATCGTCTGAACGATCTCACAATGCTCTCCATTGGCTGCGATCTCGTTCACAAACGAGCGATCAATCTTCAACGTATCAATTGGCAACTGATGCAGACGCGCCAAAGAAGAGTAGCCGGTGCCAAAGTCATCAATTGAAAGTTGAATTCCCAAAGCTTTTAGTTGATCTAGCATTGCCAGTTCAGCAGTGGTATTTTTCATGATCGCACTTTCAGTCAGCTCTAGCTTCAAATTGCGCCCATCAACACCGCTGTGCCGCAGAATCCAGTCAAGCCGCTCAATCATTCCCAACTGCCCCAACTGAATCACCGATAAATTCACACTCATTGTCAGTGGCATTGCGTTGGGTAATTCCTGCTGCCAAATGCCTAGTTGCCGGCACGCTTCTAGCAGCACCCACCGATCAATCAGGCCGATCAGTCCGGTTTCTTCTGCCAGGGGAATAAACGTACAGGGCGAAATCATGCCGCGTTTGGGGTGAAACCACCGTACCAGCGCCTCAAAACCCGTAATCTTGCCGGTGGAGAGGGAAACAATCGGCTGATAGTAGACGCGCAGTTGCCGGCGTTCAATGGCGCGTTGCAAATCTGTCTCTAATAGCAAGCGTTCTAAAGCCGTGGCTTGCATAGTGGGGTCGAAGACGACATAATGCGCCTGATTCTGCATTTTGGCTTGGTGCATGGCGGTGTCGGCGTCGCGCAGGACATCCTCTGGCCGGCTATAACCGGCTTCGCTAACCGCCACACCAATACTGGTGGTTGTGAACACCTCATGGCCATCAACGTTAAACGGCAAACTTAAGTGCTGATAAATCTTTTCAGCAATGCGTGTGGCATCGTTAACGTCTTGAATATTTTCTAACAAAATGGCAAACTCATCTGTTCCCAGTCGCGCCATCATATCTGTGGAGGACAGGCAAGCTTTCAGCCGGCGAGACATTATAATCAGTAACTGTTCGGCAACTCCGTGTCCTAGGCTATATTTAACAAACTTAAAGCGATTCAAGTCTAAATACAGCACTGCAAAAAAGCCGGTATCACCGTCGCTTCTTTGTCCAACTAACTGTTCCAAACGCTGTAAAAATAAAGTCCGGTTCGGTAAGTTTGTTAGTGGATCGTAAAACGCATGGTGCCGCAGTTCTTCCTCCGCCTGCACCCGGTTGGTCACATCTATGCCAATGGCCCACGTTGCCCAACCAGGAACCGGGAATTGCTGGGAAATGTTATACCAAGCAACCGTTCTCACACTGCCATCTTTGCAATGAAGTTGCCATTCCCAATCTCGGCAATTGTTCCAGTGAATATTTCGCCGGCTTAGCATCTGTTTGCGATAAGCTGCATCAGGAAGGATGAGTTCAATCGCTTGGGGATTACCCACCATTTCCTGTGCCCCAAAGCCGGTGACTCTCTCACACTCTTGGTTCCAAACGATAACGTTTTTTTCTGCGTCTAAGGCGCACATCATCACCGGCATATTTTCAATCACGCTACGCAAGCGCTCTTGCAGTTGTTTGGTTTGTTCATACAACTGAGCGTTGAAAATCGCCATCGCGCAACGTTCGCCGGTGACTTCTAGCAGATAAATATCACGATCATTGTAGGGATGAATTTTCAACCAATCTATATGCAGAACGCCCACCAGAGTGTCGTTGCGCTTCAGTGGGACGCCTAACATGGTGCGAATGCCCCTGTCTTTGAGAAACTGACTGCTCACACGGGGATCAGTTTGCGCGTCTTCTATATAAAGCGGCTGCATGGTTGCGGCAATGGTGCCGGCAAACCCCTGTCCGATGGCAACACTGAAGCCGGCGCTGACTTCTTCTTCAATTCCGATGCTGGCGCGAACGTAGAGGTGAGCATTTTCTTTTAAAAGAATTACGGCTGTATCAGCCTGCATTACCTCCACAATGCGCCTGAGCAATACATCTAGCAGTTCTTCAAGATTTAAGGTGCTGATCCCATTGGCGGTGACAGCGCTCAGCGCGGCTAACTCTTGGGTTTCTCGTTGGAGTTGCGCGATTAACTGTTCGTGCTGCCGTTCCAGACGCTTACGCTCGGTGATATCCGTAATCATGCTGATCGTCCCGGTAAAATTACCCGTAGGATCACGCAGGGGCGACATAAAGATACTGATGTCAATATCCGTACCATCTTGCCGGCTCCACTGTGTTTCCACCCCCGTAAATACACCTCCGTATCTCCAGATATTAACAAATTTTTGGACTTCTACAGGCTTGTTGTCAGCAAGCTTACCGAGAAACTGTCCCTTCACTTGTTGTTCACTCCAGCCAAACATTTTTTCGGCAGCGGGATTCCACCGTTGAACATTGCCATCAGGATCAATGATATTGATAGCAACCGGCGCGGATTGAATGAATGTCTGTAGAGTTTGTTCGGTTCGGTGTAAAGTTTTCTCTAGGTGTTTGCGCTCAGTGATGTCTTGCCAGATCCCAATCAAACCGATCACGTTGCCTTGCGGATTGCGATAAACCTCTTTTCTAACCAAATAGGTATGACTACTGCCCTTTGTGGTGATCGTTTCTTCGCTCGTTTGAGCTTGGCCGGCACTGATGATGTTGCGTTCAATCTCTTGATTTTTCTGAGCGATTGCCGGCGAAAGTAGCGCTGTGTCATCTTGTCCAATAATTTTCTCTGCCGGTTTTCCCAAAATGCGAGCGGCAGCAGCGTTAACGATGGCATAGTGTCCTTGCAGATTTTTTACAAAAATAGCATCGGTTGAGCCTTCCACAAGTGCCTCTAAAAGACTTTGGTTTTCTTGCATTAATTGCCAGCTTTGACATATTAAGACGTACAAAATTCCACTGCTGATCGGGATAAATGCCCAGTCTTTAATAGTTTGCAAATGTGTGGCAGTGCTTGAGTCTTTTGTCAAAAGCTTCAGCAGCAGCTCGGAAAAAAGCAGCCAAACACTGCTTAAGAAGGCGTAGCTCAATACTATCCGAGCCAAATGTTGTGGGGGGGTGCGTTCGCGTTTCATAATTGATCCATCTAATTCGCGTCGCGTTTTTGTATCTGCCATTTGCCGTTTATTTGCCCCAGAATTTCTATTCTCTCTGCCATCAAATCCTTGTTAAAACCCAATATTTATTGAGCTAATTTACCAAAATAGAGACAGAGAGAGCCAGAGAGAATCTACAGACTTCTGATCTTTTTTTACTCAGTAAAACTACGAATAGCCACAAAATCTAATAAAAATATGGCCAACATTATTTTATTTTGATTTCTTGTGTTATGTGATGCCATAAGAAATAACCAAGTCCAGTCAAGTGTCGCTTATGCTCGTGTGCTGAAGAAAATTGCTGCCATAATAATTAAGCCCAAAAGTGCCACTGGCACCCATAGCTCAAATAAATCAATCATTTCATTGATTTTCCTCTGTCAAAAGGTTTTTACTTTTAAAATTTAATTTTATCTTTATCAATTGTCAACAATAATTTATAAAAAATCAAATCAAGAGCTAAAATACAAATGAGAAATATTACTTATTCTCCTGGTTGCAAAAAGCTGAAATCCTCTCATATTATGGGTTTGAGCAGTAAACGCTCTATTCAAACTCACAACGGTATAATCCAAAACTGATTATGACACATCTAGACACGGTGACCTGGCTGCAAGAACGAACGGCGCTCAGCATTTTATCGGCACCGGCATTAAGCGCAATCTCACAAGTTATCGAAGAAAAAATCGTGCCGGCGAATGAACGTTTTGTAGTGGAGGATACACTGCCGGCAGGATTGTACATTCTGAAACAAGGACGCTTAGAAGCCAACCGCAATAATCAAAGCGCTCAAGTTTGGGCCTTAAGTTTATTACCGGGAGCGACGTTGCACTTACAAGAATTGCTTTTAGATCAGCCGGCTCAGCGAACCGTCGTGACGCTTAGCGAATGCAAATTATGGTTTGTTCCTGCCGGCCTTTTTCGGGAATTAATGACTCAATACCCGGAAATTAGCAAGGCATTTTCCCAGCAGTTGGCACAAGAACTCGCCCAGTTATCGTCCCAGCTCAACTACGAACAAGAGCGTCAAACCGCCTTGCGTCCCTATCTTGTCCCCAAGGCAAAACGCGGCGTTGTCGGCAAAAGCCGCTATGCAGTGCGTCTGAGACAGCAAATTAAACAAGCAACCGAAGATCGGCGTTCAGTTGTGATTTTTGGGGAACCGGGACTGGAAAAAGATAATATTGCGGCGCTGATTCATTTCGGTTCTGCGTGCCGGCGTGAACCCATGATTAAAGTCAACTGTGGCGTACTGCAAACCAGCGGTGCAGAATTATTTGGACGTGCCGGCGGCAAACCCGGACTACTGGAATGGCTGGGAGAAGGCACTTTATTGTTCAATAACATCCAAGAACTTCCCTCAGAATTGATGCCTCAGATCAAGGAATTGTTGGAAACCGGCACTTACAAATTAGTTGGGGGAGAATCCCTGTCAGCACTCAATTGTCGGGCGCGAATTATTATGATTTCCGAGAAAAACTTGCCCGATATCGAGCGTTTAACCGGCCATTTAATCAAAGTTCCACCCTTGCGGGTGCGTAAAGCGGATATTAGCGCCCAAGTAGACTATTACATTAGCCTTTTTTGTCAGAAAAAACACATTGCTAAACCGCAATTAACCCCGGAAGCCTTGCGCCGGCTGCAAGCTTATGACTTTCCTAGTAATTTGAGGGAGTTAGAAAATCTCGTGGAACGGGCGCTTGTTCAGTCTGCCGGCGCGAATGAACTCACGGAAGAAATTGTTTGGCCGGCACAGACAAAGAAAAAGCAATTTCGTGTCAACCTTTTAAATGCCTATCCCCGCCTGCGCCATTTCTTGCGAAGTTCCTGGTGGCCAGACCGGCTTAACAACTGGGTGATCTTGCCGGCGTATACTTTGGTCGTCGCCGTTTTATTTCTCGGCCCTCAAAATCGCGCCCAGAATTTTGGTTTAAATTTATTCTGGGCGTGGTGGTGGCCGTTAATATTGCTGGGATTTCCCTTTGTAGGCCGGCTGTGGTGCGCGGTTTGCCCGTTTATGATTTATGGGGAAATCACGCAAAAGCTTTCCTTGTGGCTGTTTCCCCGCAAGCTCAAAACCTGGCCACGACACGAAGCTGAGCAGTGGGGCGGATGGTTTTTGTTTGGCTTATTCGCCTTAATTTTCTTGTGGGAAGAACTGTGGAATTTAGAAAACACCGCTTATCTTTCCGCGTGCTTGTTGCTATTAATTACTGCCGGCGCAATGATTTTTTCAGCGATTTTCGAGCGCCGGTTTTGGTGCCGGTATCTCTGCCCGATTGGGGGAATGAACGGTTTATTTGCCAAACTATCGATGACGGAATTACGAGCGCAGCAAGGCACTTGTTCTGCTGAATGTACAACTTATCAGTGTTATAAAGGCGGGCCGCAAAAAGGAGAAGGATTGGAAACCGGCGGCTGTCCGTTATACTCGCATCCAGCCCAGCTAGAAGATAACCGGGATTGTGTGTTATGTATGACCTGTCTCAAAGCCTGCCCACACCGTTCGGTAGAGTTTAATTTGCGGCCACCAGGCATTGAATTATGGACAACGCATACGCCGCGTATTTATGAAGTGGCGTTGTTAATGTTACTCTTGGGCGGCGTCTTTCTGCATCGGCTGCCGGAATTACAATCTTGGCTGAATTTGTCGTTAAATGGTAGTGAGTTTTGGGTGCATTTAGGATTATCAGTTGCGGCTTTAACATTGCCTGCCGGCATCCCGTTTCTCGCTTATGGCTTGATGCAGCTTATTCATCTTTTCTTTCCAAAAAATCCCAAACCTAAGCCATTTGTCGAGTTAGCTTATGGATATTTGCCTCTCGTATTGGGGGCGAATTTGGCTCACTATTTGCGCCTGGGGTTAGGAGAAGCCGGACGTATTCTGCCGGTGAGTTTTGCAACATTTGGCTTAAACACGCAAGCGGTGCCGGTGGTGGTTGCACACCCCGCAGTGATTGCCTTTTTGCAGGGAACAACCCTAATAGCCGCAGTGTTGCTAAGCGTAGTGTTAACACAAAAAATCGCTCGGCAGCCGATGCGAGCGACTTTTCCCCAACATATCGCAGCCGTTGTTTTAGCTGCCGGCTTGTGGGTGCTGATTGTTAGTTACTAAGTGTCGTGAGTAGGTTAGAGAATGCCCTGTGGCCGTTTCTAGGTAATGTTACGGAGACGCTTCACTTAATAGCTGTTACCCATCTGATCAACTTGTACTTGTTGCCACTGAGCACTGAGGACTGGGCACTGAGCACTTAGAAGAGAACACGTAGCAAAAGTCCGCCGAGGACATTCAGCAAATTGCCACCACCCCCGCCGCCTTCGCCTCTAGCTCTTTTTTGATAAACTTCAATCTGTTTAATCAATAGCTGAGAGGTTTGGTAGCCATTGGGATCGCCTTGGGCTGAATAAAGCGTTTCCGCTTGTTGGGCATCTTGAAGCCCCCCTGTATAGTTTCCCATTTCTGCCTTCGCCGCTGCGCGACCGAGGAAAGCGGGAGCAAAGTCCGGTTTAATGGTTAGTGCTTGATTGAAATACTCAATCGCGCCCGGATAATTTTTCCGCTGCCCTTCTTCCATTGCCCACTGATACAGGTTCTCCAACCTGCCGACGTATTCACCCAGCCCAATCGTACCCTTCACATTCGCGCCGGCTAGATTCACGCCCGTGAGATCCGCACCGGCAAGGTTGGCATCTCTCAAATCCGCGCCGGCCAAATTTGCTCCTTTCAGGTTTGCCTGTCCCAAATTCGCACCAAACAAACCTGCACTGCTCAAATCAGCCCCACTTAAATTGGCACGCGTCAGATCCGCGCGGCTGAGATTCGCCCGATTCAAATTAGCACCCCCAAGATTGGCACCCATGAGGTTAGCGAGAACCAAGCCAGCGCCGCTGAGTTCGCACTTGGGACATTGTTTAGAAGCAAGTAGCTGTCTGGTATGTTCTAAGTTTTCCGATCGGGCAGCAGTGGGCAGACTTAAAACCGTGAGTAGTGCTGCGGTGGCGAGTGTTCTTGATATCATGGTGGCGTCATAGCAGAGCATCCAGACAGTCGATCAATCAGGCTAGCGGAATTTTTTGCACAGCCCCTGCGGGGCAATCCGTGGCCATCCAGTTTATCTTAAGACGTGCCGGCAACGTTACTGCGGCTTTTGCAGCTCAGTGAGTCGGTTCATCGCGTCTTCGTAATCCTGGGTTTTTCCTTGTTTTTTGTAAAGGTCTGCAGCTTTCTGAAAATCGGTTAAGGCACTTTGGGGATTTCCTAAAGCAGAGTTCGCTAATCCTCGGTTGTAATAAGCATTTGCATTATCAACATCAATCTGCAAAGCGCGATCGTAATCTTGAATGGCCTTTTGATAATCTTTGAGTTCAGCGTAAACAGTGCCCCGGTTGTTGTAAGCATAGGTATTATCCGGAGCTAAACGGATGGCTTCGCTGTAATCCTCTAGCGCTTTATCATTTTGTTCCAGAAGATCCTGCGCCAGTCCTCGATAATAGAAGGTTTCAGCATTATTCGGCTTGATTTGCAAACTCTTAGAAAAGTCATCAATCGCGCCTTTAAAGTCTCCTTTCTCCATCTTTTCCAACCCTTGGCTGAATAAATCTTCAGCATTTTGAGTCATGAAGATTGGTTGTGGAGTCTGCGCCTGAACTGAAATCGCTCCTCCACCGAGTACGGCGGCGATTCCTAAGATAGCAACAGTTTTGTGAATGTGGTTCATAAGTTTACCTTAAACGTGGCAATCTAGCGGGGTCGTTTTTCAAACTAACTATAATGGTCGCCATTCTCAGGGATCTAGTTCCTTTCAAAGCCAGAGAATTAAGCGCCACACTAAGAACTCTAGCGCCTAAATGTTATGCCGGTGAGCGCTGGATCTTGCCTGTAATGGTGTGCCTTTGTTTTCCATGAGGTGTGCCGGCAACTGTTCACCGAGTTATTTCAATTTCTTATACAAAATCATCACTTTGGCCGCCTGAACTAGCAGTTTATCCTAACACAAACGTGAGTTGGGCGAAGCCAGAGTCCAGAAGACAACTGGATTAGCGCCCTTGAGGCCGTCACGAATACACCGGCAAAATTTCAATCGTACTGTTCTGACTGCCCCCGATCAGGTATTGACCGTCTGGACTAAAAACGACAGAAAAAATGCCGGCAGAACCGAGAGAAATGGTTCGCAGCAATTCGCCGGTCGATAGATTCCAAATTTTAATCGTTTTGTCGCGGCTGCTACTGGCAAGCAGCTGACCATCCGGGCTGATCGCCACAGCCCAAACCGGCCCAGCATGACCTCCCAACAGATGCACGGGCGAACCGGCAGCGCGATCAGAATCACCCGAACCCATCTGCCAAACGGTAATTGTTTGGTCATCGCTGCCACTGACGAGTAATTGCCCGTTGCGAGCAATCGTCAGCGTCCGCACATAGCCAGAATGACCCTCAAGCGTTAGTACCGGCGACTCACTCGGCTGTCCGCCGGCCATGTGCCAGATATTAATTGTCTTGTCATCGCTGCCGCTGGCCAGGAATTGACCATCGGGACTGAAAGCCAGACAGCGAACATAGTCTGAATGACCCGATAAATTAGCCAGCATTTGGCCGGTTCGCAAATACCAGATATTAATCGTCTTGTCGTCACCGCAACTGGCGAGGAGTTGACCGTCTGGACTGAAGGCAACCGAACGCACCCAGTTAGAATGGCCGGCCAACGTCAGTACCGGCGTTCCCTGGGAAATTCCAGAGGAATCGGCACCCAAATGCCAAATTTTGATGGTTTTGTCATTGCTACCACTGGCGAGGAGTTGACCATCTGGACTAATTGCCACGGTGCGAACGTAGCCGGAATGCCCGGTGAGGGTGCGTAGAGGTCGCACGCCGGGGCGTCCATCCTGACGGGCAATCCGCTGCCACAGCTTGATCGTTTTGTCATCACTGCCGCTAACAACGAGCCGGCCATCGGGACTGATGGCAACGGCTTGAACGTAATCGGAATGACCGGCAACGGTTTTAACCAATTGCCCAGAGGAACGCCGCAGGACGATCTCGCCGAGTGCCGGTGCAGCCAAATGGGTTCGCAGCAACTCGTGGGGAAAGCGGTAACGCCCGCCGATTTGCTGTACAAAGCCGAGAGAATTGGCGTATTGCAGGAAACGGGCGTAGTTCCACGGCGCGTAGCCATGCGCCCAGAGGATGAGGCGCAGGGTGAAATGCTGCAGGCAAGCAATGCCGCCACAAGCAAGACCGGCCAGGATGCCAAAACCCAGACCACCTAAGCCGGTGATGAACCCACCCATGAGGCCAAAACTCACCCCAAAGCTGACCGCGCTCATTAAGGTAAACAAACCGGCGGTAGAGACAGAATGCCAAATTCCCTGGTTCGGCATTGTTTTGGGCTTGATTTCCAGGTCATTGAGTCCTTGAGAACTGCCGAAAATCAGCCCTCCAATTAGCCCGCCAATAATGGCTCGCACTGCGCCGAAAAAGCCTCCCACTAATTCACCCAGGATGGCTAAAAATAGGCCGCCGGCTAGCCCCGCCAGTAGCCCCAAAATCATCCCGATGAGTAGCCCCTTCCTGGCTTTTTCCCACGACCAGTTCAGGGGTTCTGCCGGCGCAATTTTGAAACTAAGTCCTCCCAATAGCCCAAAAAACAGGCTCCCGAGCAGGCCGGCAAGTGGCCCAAAACTCAGGCCGCAACTGATCCCGCCAATCAGCCCCACAATCAGCCCCACCCCAAGCCGGTAACTCCATTGGTGAATCGCCGTTGGCAACCATGCCGGTTGCATATTTTCGATGGCAAACTCGTCGTTTGTCGAGCGTTTCAGCCATTTTGCCAGCCAACTCAGCCAATGTCTGGTTTGTTCTGGGGTGGGGGGTTTACCGGCACTTCCCTGCGGATCGTTGATTTCTTGTTTGAGCTGCCGGCGAATATAGGCATCGAGCAAATACCGACAGCGAGATTCATCAGAAGGACGCGCCTGCCACTCATCCAGCCAGATTTCTTCCGCTGCCAGGGCGATCAGGTTCAAAAACACAGGGGTTTTTGCCCACTTCAACAAATTCGGGTCATTTTGAACGCTCTGCCACAACTGGTGCGATCCTAAACTCCACAGGTAATTCTGAACTTGCGCCTCAGTTAGGGGTAACAAATAAATTGCGCCGTTCACTTGTAGCAGAGTTTTGCAGTTGGCGTATTCTGCTAGTCCACTGCACACAACTAAACGATCCGGTTGATAGTCAACGAGAAATCGGTTTATTGCTAGCACACAGGGCTTTTGCCACTCTGAGCGCAGTTCATCTAGCCCATCGAGCAGAGGCAACAGTTGGCCGGTTGCCAGCCACTGTTTAACGAGTTCGGCTTGAATGCCATATTTTGCCTGCAGTTCTTCCACCAGCCACTCAGCCAAAGTTCGCCGATCTTCTTTCCAAGAGCAAAGGTTGAGCAACACCGGCATCGGTTCACGGGGATCGTTGAGGGCGCGATTGACGAGTTCTGTTGCCAGTTCTAACAGGGTCGTGGTTTTGCCCGATCCGGGTGATCCTAAAATTAATAACTTGCCGGCGACGGATGGCAAGTCAAACAGTTCAATAATTTCCTTTCCTGGCAACAGCCGCACACTAGGCTGAGTGCCGATTTTCACTTCCACATCCCAAAGCCGGGGACTTGGCTGCTGTTGTTCTTGCTGTGACTTGAGCAGCAGTGTGTGATGCAATGACTGTTTAAGCCGGCTTTCAACTTCGTTCTTAACTTCAACGAGCAATTTGTAGCGAGTTGTAACACTCTGCCGCGCAGAAGCCACTGCTGGGGCTTGGATAATCTGTTGCATTTTCAGCCTCATCATCACTGCCCTCGGTAATCATTCAGCATAGATAAACTCACGGCTCTAAATCCGATGTGGAAGGTTGCAATTGTCACAAAAAGTTTAATCGTATTTTGCCCTCAAATGATTAGGTGTCGGTTTAATGTTGCCAAAATAGGGAATTCAAGTTGATTTTATAAGGCCGGCAGCCGGTGTTGGAAGCAGCCAGTCTGAGAGTTGTCATAGCTGCCGGTTCTTCAAGCGAGCCGCCCCTTCGCCCAGGATTTTGATGGAGCAAGGGTTTGCACCCCTCAATGGCAACCCAGCCCTGAAGTTGCCGGCTTGCACTTCGCAGTCAGCCGGCAGAAGTGCCACAGGATTTTCACTGCGGCTTATTAATCCTTTTTAAATTAAACACATAGATTTCAAGCAAACATGATGCAATTTGAATTTTTCTTCAGTGCTCCCCCCGTTTCTTTATCCAGTTCGTCTACTCGCTGCAAAGCCAAGAAGAGGCTACTTCAGAATTTGGAACCTCTGACCCTGGCTTTTTTTCAAGATTCCCTGCCCGAATTTGATATCCTAGCCATAGAAATTCTGATGAAGCCGGCTTAAGATTTTTTTTGTCGCTTAACAACTTTTGAAACCTATTAAGCATTTCGGTTGATTTCGCTACAACCGACTTTAAATCAGGGCGATCCATTCAAAACATGAGCGAGCGTGTTGGATTAAATTTTGCAACTATTGCCCTACCCATTAACAGCCATGAATTCCCCCACTCAAGCCCAAATTAATTGTATTATCACTGATTTAGAACTCCTGATTACCGAAATTGAAAACAACCCTGATCTCTCTAAATGGGTTGTGCGGATGGCTCTCAAGTCGATTCAGGATAAAGCTAAGAAAACGGCCACGCAGGCAGCGCAAACAACTCTGTATCTAGAACAGCGAGCTTTATTAAACTGATCGATTTGCGGCACCGCAGAAACCATGCCTATGCCTTAAGCAGCTAGATCCTGTCAAAGCTAGGAGCTGTAGTGATGTAAATCACCTAAAGCGATGGGTAAGATCACAAGTGTTGACTGATTTCAATCGCGCACTCAATAGATGAGGATCACACTCCAGAGCGCATTACATCACTGGAATGAATCGAAAAATAGTTGATATTAGGATTGTCGAGTTCAGGTTACCAATATGCCAGCTCAAGCACTTTTCCCCAAACCCAGCATCGCCGACCTTTTTGGTCAAGCCTGGAACTCTGGCTGGCTAACCTTAACAGCTCGGCAGACTTTAAGAGCAGCTCTACTCGACTGTTCCCTCACGGAAGACGATCAAGCGGCGATTGATCGCTTGCTGCACGCCGTTCGTCGGGGTTGGCTGAAGATTTTAGATTAATGCTTGTGATTTTCGACAGCTACCCGATTAAGTGACAATTTGAGTCAACCGCCTATTAAGTTTGAGCTGATAGAGATTTTCCTAAAGCAATTATTGAATTGATTTAGCACAATATATTTTAATCAAGTTTGATTAACAAGTTTCGAGATACGTCATGGAGACATTTGGAATTAAGCCGCACATGGGAAGTGCGGTTTTTTTATCTTTAAAAAGAAGGCGTTGGGGCGTTCAGTAAAGCACCCCAACCGGCTTTCACAAACATCGTTGTAGCGAAATACTAACGCCACTGCGTTTTAGGTTAAATCCGTGAGCCTCCAGACACCATCCCAGTTGGCCGGTGGGGGTGTGTGAAGCCAATGCTGGCAACGCTCTATTTGGATGGCAGCCGGTTTATCCCAACTGGAAATTTCCAGAACTTTTGTAAAGGCAGCAATTGCTTTAACAAATTGGTGAGAGCGATAATACTCACGTCCCTGGCAATAGTATTCAAGTACCTGCAACTTTTCTTCTGGAATTTCTTCAGAGCGCAAGCCGGCAACTTGATAAATAGCCATTGGCTTGTCTGTACCCTCAATGCCAATCAAGTCAAGTTCTCTTGCCCAAATTTGCTCCGCACAGGGTTGGTAAGTTGTTTCGCTAATAATAATGTCGCAGCCATATTCTTTACTAGCTTTTTCCAATTGGGAGCCGAGATTGACTCCGTCTCCAATACTCGAAAATTCGAGGCGGTTTGTTGCGCCAATGTTGTTTGCTTGAAGACTGTCGGAGTTGATGCCAATGCCGATGCGGATTGCCGGCTTGCCATCTTCAACACGGCGGACATTTAATTCCACGAGCCGGTAGCGCATTTCCACTGCTGTTTGCACAGCACACCAGGCATGATCTTCTAGGGGTAAAGACCAACCAAAAAGAGCGATTATCGCATCACCAACATATTTATCGATGGTGCCTTTATTCTTGAATACAGCCTCAGTCATTGACTCAAAATATTCTTTGAGTAGCTGGTTAACTTCCTGATCTTCTAAGTTTTCCAGCAAAGGCGTGAAACTGCGAATTCCTGAGAACAAAACTGAGATATCCTTGCGTTCGCGGATCGTTTGTAGTGTTAGGAGATTATCTGCTACCGTGATCTGCGTTAAAGGTATGGGGGAGAGGGGACTACCGCTAGCGAGCCGATTCTGGGGATTGTCTAGCAGTTGTTCGACTAATTCAGGGGTCATGTACTGATAGAGTTGGCTTTTGAGGTGTTTTTCATCGCTCATGTTATCCATCACCACCAAAACCCCATAAATATTAGCGGGTTCGCCGGCATCGACGATTGAGCTGATTGATAAGTTAATCATGTGCTGCTCATCGCCGGCTAGTAAAATTTGATTGGGGTAGAATTGCTGACAATCTCGTTCATACTTTGCTTCAAGGGCTGCTTGAAACAATTTGGTAAAATTGCTATTCTGAAACTGAATTAAATCGCAAGCAAGGCGGCCTTCTAGTTCCTCTTCTTTTCTAAAGCCCAATAAATTTTTTGCACTTTCATTAATCGCGATGATGGTGCCGGCTTGATCTGTGGAAACTACCCCATAAGCAAGGGTGCGAATAATATCGCGCTGGATCTGTTCCTGCCGCTTGAGCGCTGAAAATTTCATCGCATTTTGCAGAACGATGCCGGCTTTAATGTTAAATGCCTGCAATACCTCTTGGTCGCTGCGATTATAACTTGCTTTCCAACAATCGGGGGCGTTAGGCCATTCATCTGGATCGTAGTCTGGGAAATCACCTTGTTGCTGTTTATTGACTAATTGCGTTACACCAATTAAACCCCCATCCCCGTTAAAAATTGGCACGCACAATAAGCTACAAGTGCGATAACCAACTTTGCGATCTGTTTGTTTGACAGTTTCGGTATCTGGATGCTCATACAAGTCAAAACCAATCACCAAAGGTTCGCCAGATTGAGCAACTTGACCAACAAATCCTACCCACATCGGGATGCGAATTTCTTTTAAAGTCCCGCCCATCGGGATTTTTGTCCATAGCTCATTTTTCTCGCGATCAATTAGCCACACGGTTCCCCGATCTGCACGCATTATCTGTTTTGCTTCATTCATTACCGCCTGAATTGTTTCATCTAAATCTAAACTACTTTGAGAGAGGGAGCGAATAGCAGACATGAGTACGGTAGAAATCTGCTGTTGTTCAAGAATTGATTCTAAACCTAGCAAATTGTTTTGAGGGTTCAGAATCAGTTGATTAGAATCTGAACTTTCCCCAGCATCTTCTCCTAAGTCTTTAACAATTTTTTCCTGTTTTTCTTGATTTAAATCGGCGGTTGTGGGTGAGAGATTTTCATTGGCAGTGGCTAATCCTATTGCCTGTGCGGAAGCCGTTTGACATTTTTCTAAAATCGGTCGCATTAAGGGGACAAAGTCTGTAAACAAATCTTCATCTGATTGCGTGAAACCGGCAGTGTCAACTTTTTTAGGCAAAGGTGCTGCTAGATCATGAGTTGCTTTCAGTTTGTTAAAAAGCTGAACAACGGCCATAAGAGCGCCTTCCTCATTAAATAGCGGTAAAGCCATCAGGGTATAAGTGCGGTAGCCGGTTTTTAAATCTTGCTCTTTGGTGGCACTAGAACGCGGATCGTCATAGAAATCAAAGGGAATATTCACAATTCTGTTGGAAGCGACGACTTCACCCAGAATTTCCACACCGGCAGGCATCCGAATTTCTACAAATCCCCCACGCTCAGCACTGGCGGCAATTGACCAAAGTTCGTTATTTTTTTGATCTAATAAAAATACGCTCGCCCGATCTGCGTTGAGTAACTTTCCGGTTTTTAGGGTAACTTCATGCCACATCTCATAAAGAATGGCTTCAAACCCTAGGCTGTTCGCCATATTTTTATCTCCTCTAAATTGATAGCCGGCTGTGAGTTTGAGCATTTTTTCGATTCCCCTTCAAGATCGCGCCTGCTTGCTTCCCTGATTTGACGCGGATGAGAGGAGGAATTTTACTAAGGTTGATTGATTCCAAGGATAATCTAACAAAAAGTTTAAAATCCTACAGTTAGCAGGGAGTCTAGGCTGTCTCTCGATTTTCCTTAAGTAAATGCTGTGGGGGAAGTCACGGCAATTGCCTCAAGCAGAGAAATTCTAACCTCTTGTAGGGAATATCATCTGTTATGAGCGCCTTTACGATGAAGACTCCCCAATTTCTGAAAAACTTATTTGTCTAGCAATACTTCCCCACAGGCACTATTCTAGTGGTCTGGTTTACTAAATGGCAGTGGGGCAAAGAAGGTGCCGGTGATGGCACAAGCGGTTGGTTATGCCTTGGCGGGTGTGTTTGTTTGCCGGCTTCGCCATCTTGCTTTACAGAGGCGTTGGGTGGGTTTTCCTGCGATACTATGCCGGCATCTGGGTGGAGGTGTGCGGTGAGTTGGCGTCATCTCCCTTGGCAATGCCGGTTTTGTTGGGGTTGGGGGTGGATGAGTTGAGTGTGAGTGTGCCGGTGATCTCTACTGTGAAGGTATCGATTTCACATTTAACGATGGGGAAGCGCAAGTGATTGCCGGTGAGGTGTTGCGGTTGAATTCTGCGCCGGCAGTTAGAGATTAGGTTGCCGATCAGTTGGGATAAAGTGTCGGGAAGCGTTTGGCTTTCTTTAGGTATTCGTTCTCTTGAATATGCTTTCTAAATCACCTTATTATCCGGGTTGAATTTGAGTTTCTTTGAATCAAAGCTTGATGAAAAAAATGAGAATTTGTTGGGCGAAGTGCAACGGAGGGTTCGTTCCCTCAACCTAACCTACGAAATCGAATCAATTGACTTTTGATAGCTTTGATGTGTTTCAAAAAGCTTGGTTGATACAGTGTATTTACTCTTTCTCAAGCTCTGCTAGTGCTTGCGGAGTTTCGCCTTTGACTTCCATCATGGCACGGATTAACCCCTCATCCTCAATGGCTTCGAGAAGAGGCTGATATCCGAATATGACCTTCAAGCTTCACAATCAATTCTTTAGCAAATGGATAGTTGACTAAGATAATTACCCCTTTTGTCTTATTTTTCGTCTATTTTATTAACAAAAAAAGCCCGCACCAGCGGGCTTGGTTGCTATAACCCCAGAGATCAAAATCTGGGCTTAGATTTATGGTTATCGCGTAGCCGCCGGCATCCCCAAAATATCCTCAATTCGGGGCATATCTTCCAGCGCAATCACGCGCCCTTCATCCTCAAATCCAGCAATTTGATCGAAATTCAAATAGCGATACAAATCGCCGGCAAAAGGATGAATCTTTTTCGCCACAATATCCATGTATTCCTGTACAGTGGGAACCCGCCCTAACAGGGAACAAACTGCTGCTAATTCAGCCGAACCGAGATAAACTCGCGCATCTTTGCCCATGCGATTGTTGAAGTTGCGAGTCGAAGTGGAAAACACTGTTGTCGCATCCGCAACCCGCGCCTGATTCCCCATACATAAACTGCATCCCGGCATCTCAGTTCGCGCGCCGGCAGCCCCAAATGTGCCGTAAACGCCTTCTTCTTTCAACTGATACTCATCCATGCGAGTTGGTGGGCAAATCCACAAGCGTGTTTTTACCGCTCCCTCCCCTTCCAAAACTTTTGCACTTGCCCGATAATGACCGATATTAGTCATGCAAGAACCGATAAACACTTCCTGCACCGGATCATTCGCCACCTCAGACAGTAATTTCACATTATCTGGGTCATTGGGAGCGGCAACAATGGGTTCTGTGATTTCATTCAAATCAATCTCAATAATGGCTGCATATTCCGCATCCGGATCGGCTTCCATCAAGACTGGATTTGCTAACCATTCCTCCATTTTTGCTACGCGGCGCATAATCGTGCGAGCATCTTGATAACCCCGCGCCGCCATATTTTTCAACAGCGCCACATTAGATCGCAAATACTCAGAAACCGTTTCCACACTCAACTTAATCGTGGAACCGGCACAGGAACGCTCAGCCGTGGCATCTGTCAATTCAAACGCTTGCTCAACCTTCAAATCTGGCAAGCCTTCAATCTCCATAATCCGCCCAGAAAAGATATTTTTCTTATTCTGTTTATCGGCAGTCAGCAAGCCTTTTTGAATCGCCACATAAGGAATTGCATTCACAATATCCCGCAAGGTAATACCGGGTTGCAATTCACCTTTGAAGCGCACTAAAACCGATTCCGGCATATCCAAAGGCATTAAACCTAAAGCCGCCGCAAATGCCACCAAACCTGAACCGGCAGGGAAGGAAATTCCCAGCGGAAAACGCGTGTGAGAATCACCGCCGGTGCCCACAGTATCCGGCAATAACATCCGGTTTAACCAAGAGTGAATAATGCCATCACCGGGACGCAAAGCAACACCGGCACGCTGGGCAAAAAAGTCTGGCAAGTCCTTGTGAGTCTTCACATCCACCGGCTTGGGATAAGCCGCCGTGTGACAGAAACTTTGCATCACCAAATCAGCAGAAAACCCTAAACAGGCAAGTTCTTTCAACTCATCCCGCGTCATCGGCCCTGTGGTATCTTGGGAACCAACGGTTGTCATCATTGGCTCACAAGAAGTGCCGGGACGCACGCCTTTTAAACCGCAGGCTTTGCCCACCATTTTTTGCGCGAGGGTGTAACCTTTGCCGGTATCGAGTGGGGGGCGAGGACGAACAAAAATTGGGCTAGGATCTAAACCGAGAGAAATTCGCGTTTTATCAGTAAGTGCTCGCCCAATTAACAGGGGAATTCGACCACCGGCACGCACTTCATCTAAAATTGTGTCAGGCTTGAGGGTAAATGTTGAAATCACTTCCCCCGCTTCATTGGTGATTTCACCTTTGTAAGGATGAATTGTAATCACCATGCCGGTTTCCATCTTCGTGACATCGCACTCGATGGGCAAGGCACCCGAATCTTCTGCTGTGTTGAAGAAGATGGGGGCGATCGCACTGCCTAAAATATATCCCCCAGCCCGTTTATTGGGCACGTAGGGAATATCATTGCCAATGTGCCACAGCACTGAATTGATGGCAGATTTGCGGGAGGAACCTGTGCCCACAACATCCCCGACATACGCCACGGGATGCCCTTTCTGCTTCAATTGAGCAATGGTTTGCACCGCTCCTGGCATCCGCGATTCCAGCATCACTGTCGCGTGTAAGGGAATATCTGGGCGTGTGGTAGCGTGGGGTGCCGGTGAAAGATCGTCGGTATTCGTTTCTCCCGGCACCTTAAACACGGTGAGAGTGATGGCTTCTGGCAGTTTTGGACGCCCGATGAACCAATCTGCTGTTGCCCAAGAGTCGATGACTTGCTTGGCATAGGGATTGATATCAGACAAAGTTAAAACGTCGTGAAACGCATCAAATACCAACAACGTCTTGCTTAGCGCTGCAGCGGCGGAGGCAGCGATTGCCGGCTCACTTGACTCTAGCAAGCTCACCAACGATTGCACGTTATATCCACCCATCATGGTGCCGAGAAGTTTCACTGCACCTTGGGGCACAATCAGGGGGCATTCAATCTCTCCTTTCGCAACTGCTGTTAAAAAGCCGGCTTTGACATAAGCGGCTTGATCAACACCGGGCGGGACGCGATCTTGCAATAACTCCAGAAGCGTCTCTTCTTCCCCTGCCGGCGGGTTTTTCAACAACTCGCACAACTCAGAGGTTTGTGGGGCATCCAACGGCAGTGGCGGAATTCCCAAAGCCGCCCGCTCAGCAACGTGTTTCCGATAAGATTCCAGCATTTTGGCACTCTCCAAAGATGGCATCAGCACAAGGATTGCAGTGATAGTCGGTGCGTATTGTAATACGCCCCTGTTGTTGAGGTTACTGCCACCTCAAAGCTCGTTACAGTTGGCAGTGAACGAAATTATCAATTCTCGTAAAGTTTTTGACTGTCTTTTTCTCTCCTGTTCTTACGGTTAATTAATATAGAAAAATTTATAATATAAGGATTGATCAGCAAGCTTTCCAGCTTATTAGGCAATTTATATAAATTAAGTAATCAAACAGAATTAATCAAAACCAACCCTCTCTGGCCCTACTGTCTTCCCACTGTCAGATTACCGATATCGGTTGTTCTTTTTCTTCCTCTGTTCCCCTAGTCCCTAGCTTTTTTCCCTATTTTGCGGAATCGTTGCATTCTTTTCACCTTCAAAACTTTCTTTCTAGATAAATCTACAAGGGCAAGACCGAGACTTTTTAAGCTGTTTTCCGGGATGTTGAATTCAATCTCACGAACTGATCGGCTTAGTTAGCTGTTACCACCATGATATCATTCCCTAGGTTATTCCATCTATAGATGAGTATATAGATTTTAAATAATACATAAAAATTTAATTAATGTTTAAGATTAATTAAATATCTTTTCAGATTCATACTCACGGTGTCAAAGTTGTCAGCAAAATGTTAATAGATAGCGTTTATCATAGATAAGCATTTTGTTCAGCCCCAAAGACCCGTTTGAAATCAAGCCCAACAGTTGGTTCCCGCAATCGAGGCAGGTAGAACAAGTCAACCCAAAACTGGCAAAACTGATGAGCGACAGCCATGAAGGGGGTATTTCGCCAGCTATAGCGCAGGCATCGTTGCCGCCCGCCCAGGAAACTCGGCGGGAATATTACGGCAAACAATCGGATCTACCGACTGAATTTCGGGCATTTGTCGAGTTGATACCGATGCCGGTGGCGATCAGCCGTCTTAGCACCGGCACCATTTTGGATAGTAATGAACTTTTCTGCCAAATTATAGGAATTTCGTCTCAGCAATTAATTGGACGCTGCAAAACAGACTTTTATTACGATCACAGTGATCGTCAAATTCTGCTAGAGGCACTGAAGCGAGACGGATCGGTTCAGAATTACGAAGTGCGCTTCAAAAAAGCAGACGGCACCCCCTTTTGGGCTACGGTGTCATTGCAGTCGATAACCTTCAACGACGAACCGGCGATTCTGAGTACCTTGTGCGACATTACCGAATACAAGCGTTCGCAAGCATTGCAGCGTGAAACTGAAGAACGCTATCACCGGCTTTGCGAACTTTCTTCCGATGCGATCATTATCCAGGTTCAAGGCAAATTGGTGAATATCAATGCTGCCGCGATGAAATTAATGGGGGCGACGGAACCCCAACAACTCATTGGAAAACCGATTTTAGATTTTATTCATCCAAACTCACAAGACAATTTTAAATCTTCACTTTTGCAGTTTCCGTTGCCGGCTTCAACTCAAAAGATAAAATGCCAAATTCAAAAAATATCAGATAGACAAATTATTGATGTTGAAGTGGTGGGTGTGGCCGTCACTTATCACAACCAACCGGCAACCCAGCTTATTCTCACAGACACCACAGAACAATGCCAGATTCAACAGGCACTCGCTCAAGCAAATGAGCAACTCCAAACAATTCTAGAAACTGTGCCGGGAATTGTTTCTTCCATTAGCTCAGATTTGCGCTATTTGGGAGTTAACCGGCATTTAGCTAAACTTTACAGCTTGACCCCAGAAGCTTTTGTTGGTCGAGACATTGGGTTTCTCGGCTCCAGCCCAGAGTTTAATGAATTTGTGCGCCAGTTTTTTGCAAGTTCTGCAACAGAATCTCTCCAAGAACTGCCGGCAGAAATTCATGGGCAATTGCGAAATTATTTGATTGTGACTCAAAAATACAATCAGGGAAAAGCCGCATTTTTAGTCGGAATTGATATCACAAACCGCAAACAAGCGCAGTCAGCACTGCAACAAAGCGAAGCGCGGTTAAAGTTTGCCCTGAAAGCAGCCCGCATGGGGGTTTGGGATTGGGATATACCAACCGACACTATCAGATGGTCCGATGAAGTTGCAGCGATTTTTGGAATTCAGGATAGTTCATTTGCCGGCACATATAAAGACTACTTGCAATTTATTCATCCTGAAGATTTTGATCGGGTGAGGAATGCCGTCGCTCAAACCCTACATGAGGGGGCAGACTATGCCATTGAGCATCGCATTATTAGGTCAGATGGGACTATCCGCTGGGTGGGTTGTAAGGGTGAAGTTTGGCGAGACGATGCCGGTGAAGCGATCCGCCAGATCGGGACAGTCATTGACATTACCGAACGCGCCTCCACAGAAGCCGCTTTAAAAGAATCGGAAGCCAACTTAAAAGCAGTTTTTAACAGTAGCTTACAGTCGATCATCCTGATTGACCGCAATTATAAAATTTTGGCCTTTAACAAAACCGCGAATGAAGGAGCCAAAGCGATTTGGCGGCGAGAAATTCAAGCCGGTGATTCCATTCATGACTACGTTTCCCCTGAAGATTTAGACGATTTTAATCACCATTTTCAAGAAGCGATGCAGGGACGCTCGGTACAGGTAGAGCGTAATGTCAAAGGAATGACAGACACCGATAATTGGTTTGAAGCCAATTATAATCCTGTGTTTAATGACCAAGGTGAAGTTAACAGCGTTTGTTTTAGTGCGGTTAATATTAATGATCGGAAACAAGCGTTAGAGGCTCTCGCGAAAAGCGAAGAAGGTTTTCGTTCGCTGGTTCAAAACTCTTCGGATTTAATTACCATTCTAGAAGCTGACGGAACCATCCGTTATGAAAGTCCTTCACTTGAAAGAATTTTAGGTTATCAACCTGAACAATTAATCGGTCAAAAAGCCTTTGATTACATTCATCCCGAAGATAAGCTAACCGTTCAAAATTTATTTGCTGCAGCCATTCAACAAGTTGGTATCGTTGTAAAAATTGAGTTTCGCTTCCGCCATGCAGACGGTTCTTGGGTGTATTTAGAAGCGATTGGCAGTAACCGGCAGGACAACTGCGCGATTGACGGTTTTGTTGTCAACTCTCGCGACATCACACAGCGCAAGCAACAGGAAGAACGGCTGTGCCTGCTAGAGCGTGCCATACATAGCAGCAGCAACGGCATTGTCATCACCGATGCCCAGCAACCAGATAACCCAGCCGTATATGTCAATGCTAGTTTTGAAACTATGACGGGTTATACGGCAGCAGAAGTGATCGGGCACAACTTGCGGTTTTTGCAAAGTGATGACATCACTCAGCCGGCCTTAAATAAATTGCGAACTGCAATTCAGGAGGGAAAAGATTGTAGGGTCATTTTACGAAACTATCTCAAAAATGGCAATCAGATGTGGTTGGAACTGCACGTTGCCCCCGTCTATAACACTCAAGGTCAGCTAACTCATTTTATCGGTATACAAACCGACATCACCGAGCGTAAAATGGCTGAGGAACAATTAATTTATAATGCGTTCCACGATGCGCTGACAGGGCTGCCCAACCGAGCATTGTTGATGGATCGGCTAGGGCAAGCAATGGCGCGAGCCAAACGATCTCCCGATTATTTGTGTGCCGTCCTTTTCCTCGATCTTGATCGGTTTAAAGTCATTAATGATAGCCTGGGGCATACCGTTGGAGATCGGTTGCTCAGAGCAATTGCTAGCAGACTGGAAAGCTGTCTCAGTGACTTTAATTCCTCGATTTTTAATTCAGTATTCACTCCAACTTTAAACTCTGAAATTCAAAATTCTCAAAATTCTCTCATAGCACGTTTAGCGGGAGATCATTTCGTCATCTTGTTAGAAGGTATCCAGCAAGTCGGCGATGCGATTGCTTTGGCTGAGCAAATTCATAAGGAGATGCTCGCTCCTTTCAGCCTCAACCGGCATGAAGTCTTTATCACAACCAGCATTGGCATCGCTCTTAGTTCCAGTGATTATGGCTGGCAGGGCGATGTGCTGCGCGATGCCGACATAGCGATGTACCACGCTAAGGCGCGAGGCAAAGCACGCTATGCAGTGTTTGATAAAGCCATGCACGATCGGGCTGTGGCATTGCTGCATTTAGAAAATGACCTGCGGCGGGCTTTAGATCGCCAGGAGTTTGTGCTTTACTACCAGCCAATTATCTGCTTAAGCACCGGCAGGATTGCCGGCTTTGAGGCGCTGGTGCGCTGGCTACACCCAACTCGCGGCATGGTTCCCCCAAGCGAGTTTATCCCAGTGGCAGAAGAAACAGGTCTTATCCTCCCCTTGGGTGCCTGGGTGCTGCGGGAAGCTTGCCGGCAGATGGCTTGCTGGATCGAGCAATTTTCTCAGAAAGCCGGTGAACGTGGAACCGCAAATGGGGGGGAAATAAATAATCTCAATCCCTTACCCCTAACTATTAGCGTGAATCTCTCTGGAAAACAGTTTTTGCAACCCAATTTGGTAGAACAAATTGACCAAATTTTAACAGAAACAAATTTAAATGCTGACTGTTTAAAGCTAGAAATTACTGAAAGTGCGATTGTCGATAATACTGAGTCTGCAACCGACACCTTGTTGCAACTTAGAAGCAGGAATATTCAATTATGCCTTGATGATTTTGGCACCGGCTATTCATCCTTGAGCTATTTGCATCACTTTCCCATCAATACCTTAAAAATTGACCGATCCTTTGTCAGTCGAATCGGCCTTGAGGGTGAGCATACAGAGATTGTCCGGGCAATTGTGATGCTGGCTCATAGTATGGGAATGGATGTCATCGCTGAAGGGGCAGAAACTCTAGAACATATGTTACAAATTAGAGCTTTGGGCTGCGAATACAGTCAGGGATTCTTTATTTCCAAACCGCTGACTTCTGAAGCAGCCGAGGCGTTGCTGATCGCCGAGTTGCAATGGTGATATTGATGCGTAGAGGCGAAGCATTGGGAGAGAAATTGATCATTGCCCCTCGCCTTTCGCTTTAACCGGCAATTCCACAATAAACTCTGCACCCTCACCAGATGAACTAATGCAGCGCAGCCGGCCCCCATGACCTTTGACAATCACTTGATAGCACATCGACAACCCCAAACCCGTACCTTGTCCCACGGGCTTTGTGGTGAAGAATGGGTCAAAAATTTTCTCTTGAATACCGGCAGAAATGCCGGCACCGTTATCACGAATAGAAATTGCCACCCAGTCGGGTGTACTTTGCCAAGTGCGAATTGTTAATTCACCCAACTGATCCGTTGCTTCAATCGCATCTAACGCGTTGTTGAGTAGGTTAAAAAATACTTGATTAATCTGGCCGGCGCAACATTCCACCTGCGGCAGATTCCCATATTTTTTATGAATAGTCACACGCTCTTTGAGCCGGTGTTGCAGCATTGCCAAACTGCTTTCCATTCCCTCATTTAAATTCACCACTTTAGATTCGGCTTCATCTAAGCGAGAAAAATTCCGCAACGTCAACACAATTCCGCGAATTCGCTCACTTCCTTGCTGCATAGACTTGAGCAGTTGGGGAAAGTCTTGTTGAATGTAATCTAACTCTAATTCCGTATTCAGCCGGTCAACCATTGCTGAGGAATCAGGACACACATCTGCAACAACATTAATTGCCTGACTCAACACACCTGCATACTCTTGAGCATGATGTAGATTGGCAAGAATAACATTGTTGGCATTGTTCATTTCGTGGGCAATGCCGGCCACCATTTGCCCCAAACTGGATAACTTAACACTTTGAATGAGCTGCATCTGAGCTGCTCGCAATTCTTCTAATGCCGCTTGCAATTGTTGAGCTTGAGCTTGAGATTTGGCAGCCGTGTCTTGAACTTGCGCGTAGAGTTCAGCTTGCTGAATTGAAATTGCCATTTGATCAGCCAGATCGGACAGCAACTCTATTTCTGAGGGTTGCCAGTTCCGGGGAGTGCTGCATTCATGGGCGATCAACAGCCCCCACAAACGATTGGGGATGGGAGGTTTTTCTGAGTTGTTCAAGTCTTGTGCCGGCTCGGAATTTGCAGATTTCTCGCAAGTCTGCCCACTGCGACCCATAACAATCGGCACAATTAAATTCGCTTTAACTTGCAAGCTTTCTAAATATTTAACATGACACGGATTTAAACCGGCTTTGTGAATATCCGGAATGCTTCGCACACGCCCTTGCTGATACAGATGCGCGTACTCTTCGGAAAAGCAATTATCCGCTACCATGTCCCTAAAAATCGACGGCCAAGGGACAATTAAATCCTCAACTACAATCTCCCCGTGCCAGTTTTCTTTGAACTGGTAAATGACCACCCGATCTGAGTTGAGGATCTGACGCACGCCTCGCACCGCTGTTTGCAAAATCGTGTTTAAATCCAGGGTGCTGCGAATTTGATTTGTGACTAAGCGCAACAAAGATTCTCGCTCAGCTTGACGCCGGCTTTCACTGTAAAGCTGCGCTTGGTTAATCGCAATCGCCAGTTGACTTGCAACGCCTTCTAAAAGTTGCTCTTCCCACTCTGTCCACGCACGTTCGCGATCGCACTGCTGCAAACCAATCGCCCCATTGACTCGTCCTTGACAGCGAGTTGCAATCGCCAACATCGACCGAATGCCCAAGGTTCTCACCAGTCCTCGCGCCCGCTTACCCAACCCCGGAAACTCCTGAAAGTTTTTCACAGCCAGCGGCCCTGGTTGTGACAGTAAAATCTTTAGGTGAGGATTATCTGCAATGGGCACCTTTAGCCCCAATTGCACGGGATAGCCACCTTGGTTATACTCCCCTCGTGTGATAAACGTTTCTGCCTCTTCTAACTCATTAACCAGAATGCTCACGCGACTGCACTTGAGGGCTTGACCCAGTAGCCGGCACGCAGAGGTGAGGATTTCTTCAAGATCCAGGGTACTGCGGACAGAGTTGTTAATTTCGTTGAGTAAAGCAGACATCTGAACTTGCTGTTTTAGGTGCAAGGTTTGAATGTCTTGATCTTCAGTATTTTCTGTCAGTGAAGGTGAGTCTTGGGATACTGACTTGTTTCCCTCTGGTAGATATGAAGCTGAAAGAGGCCAGGGACATGAAGGTGCGTATCTTTTGAAAGACATAGGACTTTCCACGAGGAAGTTGGCAATTTGAACCCGTGAAGTAGCTGCGACTTTATTTAAAACCTGAATCTTAAATCTTTATTAAAATTATATAATATTGTTTATATTTTTGATAAAGAAACTTAATTTTAAAAAGTCGGGAACCCGATAAAATACTGAGCGTCAAATAATCACAAACAATTAAGATAGCGGTTCGTACTTGCATTCATCCGGAAAGTAAAGGGCATAATGCTTAGATGCCTTACGTTGCTCCCCAAAAGATGTCTAGTCCAGAATTTAAAATCGCTATGTAAAATTGCATATAATATCAATCTAAATTATCAAAATGCTAACGTCAAATGTTTCCCCTCCTCATGGGGTTGCCCCCCCAAGCGGGGAGATTCGGGTGTATAACAAAATATTCCTTGCATGAATCAAGCAAAGCGAGATAGCAAAAGCTGGTTGGCATTGGCGATCGGCAATTCTCGGCTGCACTGGGCGCGGTTCACCGGCAGCACCCTTGAGGGATTTTGGGATACACCCCACCTGCCGGCATCTGTAGTCAAGCAGTTGATAGAACGCAATTTTGAGGCGAATGTCTGGTTGCAACAAATGCCCAATTTTGTAGAGACAAAGATATTCCCATCAGACACAAAACCCCCGCCACTTTGGATCGCTTCTGTTGTTCCAGATCAGCTCAAACTTTGGCAAATTTATCCCAAGGCGCAGATCATTACTCTGGATAATTTACCTTTATTGGGTGTGTATGCCACCTTGGGAATTGACCGTGCTTTGGCTTTGTGGGGTGCCGGCAACCAGTTAAATTGGCCGGTTTTAGTGATTGATGCCGGCACAGCTTTAACCTTTACCGGCGCAGATCAACGTCGGCAGCTTGTCGGTGGTGCAATCTTGCCGGGTTTAGGCTTACAGTTGCAGTCTCTTTCACAAAAAACCGCTGCGTTGCCGCTTGTCAATACCTCCTCTGAAGCATCTCTTCCCTCACGCTGGGCGTTGAATACCCAAGATGCCATTCAAAGCGGAATTATTTACAGTCTTTTAGCCGGCATCTGCAATTTTATTGAGGATTGGTGCCGGCAATTCCCAGACAGTTCTGTTGCCCTCACCGGCGGCGATAGTCAGGTTTTATTTACCTATCTTCAAGTTTTTTCTCATGAAATTGCAGCTAAAATAATAGTTGATCCTCACCTAATCTTTTGGGGAATTCGTGAGCGAGTTTTGGCGGGAAATCAATCACGTTAAAATTAAGCCAAGATTAGGGGCTAAAGAGGAAAAAGATAAACAGCGTTTGTTTCCCACTTAAATCGGTAATTTAGATGCTTAGTGGCTAATTTAGAGTATGATTTGGGCGATGTTAGATTGGTTGGGATAGCAGAAAAATATCCCAAGTGTTGGTTAAGCTAAGGTAGTAAGGCCGTTTAAATAGTCTTGTAATTGTTGGGTGTGATCGTGGGCAAGTTTACCTTCTGGCAAGTCTGCCGGCGAAAATGCCTGAACCTCTCCAATTTCTAGACTATCCTCAATTTGCATATTTCCTTGCACGTCTGCTTCTATCAAAACGCAGATCGAATGAATTCTCGGATCGCGATCTGGTGCAGAATAAACGCCAACTAACCGGCGAATTTTTACTAATTCCAGTCCGGTTTCTTCTGCGAGTTCACGTTTAGCAGCGGTGGGAATATCTTCTCCCCAATTCACAATGCCTCCCGGCAAACCCCACTCACCTGTATCTTGCCGGCGAACTAATACTATCTTGCCATCAGGTAATATGGGGATGATGGTAGTGCCGGTGATCGGATGACGGAAAATAATCCCCAGCACGGTTTGCACGAACTGCCATAAACGACGCATAAGTTAGGAAGCTTTCGCTCTACAAGAAGACATTTTTCAGGACGTTTGGCTAGGGTGGGTTGTGCCACACCGGCATCTTTGAAGGTTTTCTCAGGATAGCTCAAATACAATGGGGCATGGGACTCAAAATTCAAAACTGTCCCAAGTCAGCGAGGATTTGGGCGGCGTGGGATTCCGGTTTCACTTTGCGGTAGATTTTTTCAATCCTACCATCTGCACCGATCACAAACGTTGTGCGGTGAACGCCCATAAATTCTTTCCCCATAAATTTTTTAAGTCCATAGCTTTCATAAGCTGTGGCAACTTTGGCATCGAGATCGCACAGAAGGGGAAAAGGCAGTTGAAATTTCTGAGCAAATTTTGTGTGGGATTTGGCATCATCTGTGCTAATACCCAATACCACGACATCTTGAGCCTGATAATTGGAGTGGGCATCTCTAAAGCCGCAAGCTTCTTTCGTGCAGCCTGGAGTGTTATCGCGGGGGTAGAAGTACAGTACAACTCGCTTTCCCCGCAGATCTGCTAAACGAACTGCGTTGCCACCGGCGTCGGGTAAGCTAAAGTCGGGAGCGACATCACCAGGTTGAAGCGTCATCTGTAAATTTTGTCAAGGACTATAAGATTAAATTTTGATTCGGCAAATTGAGAAAAGAGAAACGAATCTCTGAAGGCTCCGTCACCAAACTGTTATCATATACCTTGCAGATGCGAGTTTGGTAACGTCAGTCGTTGAGCGATCCGGTTGGACAAAAGTTCAACGTTGAGCGGTTGAGAAGTTCACAGAAAGCTTTAGCTGTCAGCCGGCTAAAGTAGTTGAACCTCTCTTACGAGAAAGGAGAACACTCCTAAGTTGGAAAGACCGATTTCTGAGCCAGAAATAGATAACTCTCCACTCAGAACGCTCGTCAAACGCCTGAGTAAGGCACACAGAAAACTCGCACAGCAAAAGTTTAGAAAAGTTCCTGTTTTTTATTTATTGAGGTAAACATGGCAAAACGCCGCAATCCAAAGAAAGAAAAAGCACTGCGTAATCGAGAATATGCACGGCAGTTTCGGAAACAAACAACGACGGGTCGCTTTTCTAGAAGAGAGCGCTCACCCATGAATGCGACGGATCAAGAAGAGTCCACGGGTGGTGAAGAGTAAAGGGTGAAGCATGATGCGCTCATGCTTGTAAAAGCCTAAAGTAGGTTTTTTGTTAGTCCGATTTCTCTTATATTTTGAAATAAAAAAAGCTGCCGTATTTATCGGCAGCTTTTTTTACGAGTTGTCAGAAATAGGTTTACACCAGAGAGAAATCTTGCTGAGTGAGCAAGGTGGAATCAACATTACTCAACGTAGCGAGCAGTTCATTTCCAACATTAATTAACGCCCCATTACTACCTTGGGTGATAGTTAATTGCGCGAAGGTGAGCGTGCTATCTAAAACGAGTAAATCTTGCCCGTCTGTGAAATCAGAGATGGTATCGCCACCGGCACCCAACTTGAGCATAAAGCGGTCAATACCGGCACCGCCTGTCAGGCTATCGCTACCCATGTCGCCACACAGGAGATTGCTACCACTGCCACCGATGAGCGTATCATCATCCTTGCCACCGTAGAGTGAATCATCACCCTCACCGGCATTAAGAGCATCTTTGCCGGCATTGCCATACAGTAGATCGTTGCCGGCACCGCCACTGATAGAATCATCACCGACATCACCCATCAGCAGATCCGCACCTTCATCGCCGGCAAGATTGTCATTATCCTTGCCACCATAAATCGAATCATTGCCGGCACCGCCATCAAGCGAATCCTGGCCCACATTACCGAACAGCAAGTCATTGCCATTACCGCCGCAGAGGGTGTCTTGTTCGGTACCACCGATCACGGTATCGTCCCCATCGTCGGCGCAGAGACTATCATCACCGGCATCACCAGAGAGCAGATCGTTGCCGGCATCACCATGCAACAGATCGTTGTCTTTGCCGCCATACATGATGTCATTACCCTCGCCACCAGAAATGCTGTCCATGCCGGCATTGCCGAACAACATATCATCGCCGATTTGTCCGTAGATTAAATCTTGTTCGCTGCTGCCACAAACCGTGTCGTTCCCCAGATCGCCGCTGAGAGTATCGTCTCCCATGTTGCCGTCGAGCCAGTCGTGATCTTTGCCGGCTAAGGCGAGATCGTTGCCTTGGCCACCGTGGATGCTATCGTTGCCGGTATTGCCGGTCATCATGTCACTGCCGGCATTGCCGAAGAGCAGATCGGCATCGCCGGTGCTCAGTTCGGTGCCATTACCGCCAACGATGATATCGTCGCCTTCCATTCCCATTGCCATGTCATTGCCGGCGTTACCTTGAATGCCGTCTGCCGCTTCAGAACCCATGAGGGCGTCATCTGCTTCGGTGCCGGTCATGGTCATGGCAAGGCTCATATTAGCCGGTGTTAGGGCCGGCATTTCTGGGCAAGTGCAATCTTCTGTAGCGGTGCTGGTTGGGGAATTGTCAGTGGCTGTGCTGGTGCTGGTATTTGGAGAGTTAGAGAACGCCGGTTGAGTTGGTTGAGTTGGCTCAGTTGGTTCAGTCGGTTCAGTCGGTTCAGTTGGGTTATCCTCGACAACGGGGCGAATCGTGGGGTCATTCACCTGCACCTTCGCCATCCGAGAGAGGATTGCTTCCTTGGTGTTATTAGCGAGGAAATCTTCAATTGAGACAGTTCCCGCCGCCAATTCCGGCAGTCCCACCGCAATTTGACCGACGGATACCGCCTGCAGTTTGGTAATTTCCAGGGCAATATCTTTGATGGGGCGACCGCTCAGGACAAGTTCCTTGACCATTTGATTGCCCAAAGCCATGACTTGAGCGGCAGCAGTAGCGGTAGCTGCTAGTGCTGTCGGGTTGATGGTAGCGTCAGACTGTGCTGCCTTGGTAATGGCTTCTTGGAGAATCGCTTGGATAGTTTCTGCTTTATCCAAATCTACAGTCGTGCCGGCCTTGGTTTGGTTGGCGAGCGCAGCAATCCCACTAAATGCCAGCTGTGCAACTTCTGTTGCCGAAACCCCATCGATGAATTTTGCCATCTGGACGATGGTGTTTTGCACCATAATCATCGAGCCAAACACCGATACGCCCTTCGCGTCCCCATTGGCGATCGCTTCTAAGGGGTCGTAGCTGCCCAAATCAACATCAGCCGGCAGTCCTAATGCTGCTTTGACTTGAGTTTGAGCCGTTGCTGGGTCAGTACCTTGCTTCACTAACTCGGCGATCATCGTCGTTAACGGGGTGACAACCGTTGACTCCAAAGTTGAAGTGAGTGGGGTCGCCATTGCTAAGCCGGTTGCTGCATCCACCCCGGAGAGTATATCCATCCCTCCCATCAGGACAAATTGGCCTTCAGTGTAGTCAAGTTCACCATTTTGGTTCGTATCAAACTTCTCGACCTCCACGTTCAGGTCGAAGTCACCATCAGCCTGGGTTATTGTAAAGGATTCTCCCTCATCCAACATCCCGTTTAAGTTGGCATCGAAGAACACCTTGCCGCTAGAAATGTAACCGTCGATGACACGGCTGCTGTAGTATTTCCTGACTTGAGCGCCTGTAAGGCTTGTGGTTGTGGAGGTGTTATTATAGGCAAGCTGATAGTCAAAGGCATCAACTCCCCTCACGATTTTGACATCACCATTGGGACCCTCAATTCGGTATCCCGTCGATGTGTTGGTAATCTTATAGTCTTCCTTCGTGCCGGCCAAGCGTAAGGTATCGTGACCAGAACCCCCATCAATGGTATCGTTACCAATCCCAGGATCGAGGTAGTCGTTGCCATCGCCGCCCAGGAGAGTATCATTCCCCTCTTCACCAATAACTGTGTCGTCCTCAGCACCCCCATCTAGAACATCGTTTCCACGACCCCCAAACAGATAATCCTTATCATTACCGCCGTTCAGGGTATCTTGACCGTCAGAGCCGTGGAGTTCATCTTTGCCATCTTCACCATTGAGCAAATCGTCGCCTGCGTCACCATAGAGACGATCTTCGTCTAGCCCGCCATAGAGAGAGTCATTACCATTCCCACCAGAAAGAACGTCATAACCGTTGTCACCCCGGAGGTCATCATTATCGTCATCGCCATAGAGATAGTCCTGATCGATTCCCCCATAGAGAGAATCGTTACCAGGTCCACCATGTAGCCGGTCAGAACCCGAACCGCCGTAAAGTTTATCGTACTGCTCTTCACCGTAAAGCAGATCGGTGTTATCTCCCCCATGAAGCTCGTCATTGCCGGTATTACCATGAAGCTCGTCATCTCCGCTTTCACCATCGAGATAGTCTGAGTCATCCATCCCGTATAGCAGGTCACCATCAGGCCCACCCCAAATTTTGTCGTCACCTCGTTGACCTACGATCTTGTCATTGCCTCGCTGACCGTACATCGAGTTGCCACGAGCGTCTCCATAAATTTCGTTGTTGCGATCATTACCACTGTGGGGGTTTGAATTATTCAACAAGTCTTGCCAAGAGACGCTAGGTTCATAGACAGTATTTTTAATCGCTTCTTCAGCCTTCTTAAAGAAATCGAGGACATCCTGTGAGAACCGATCCTCAACATTCAAGAAACCAGAAGCATTTTGTAAAGGCTGATACTCAAAATTCTCAACTTCGCTGACAATTTTGACATCACCATTGGCACCAACAATTTCCCATCCGGTCGATGTCTTGGTAAACTGATAGTCTTCCGTCCTCCCGACCAAGCGTAAGGTATCGTTGTTACCTTCTCCTCCATCAATAGTATCGTTACCACTTCCAGGATCGAGGTAGTCATCGCCGTCTTCACCACCAAGAGAGTCATTACCAGATTGACCGAAGAGAGTATTATTTTGAGCGCTCCCAATCAATGTGTCGTTCTGAGCCGAACCAATGATATTTTCAATCGCAGTTAACTGATCTTTATTGCTAGAGAAAGTAGCGTGACCAGAGGCTAAATCCGCGTTAACACCATAACTAGAGAATTGATAGTCGGCAGTATCAGTTCCGCCACCGCCATCAAGGGTATTATTGCCATTCCCACCAGAGAGAGTATCGTTATTTCCTTCACCGTAGAGCGAGTCGTTTCCTTCCTCTCCTTTCAGAAGGTCATCGTTCTCACCACCGTAGAACTTATCGTCGCCATCTCCCCCATAGAGGGTATCGTTATCTCGTTCGCCGTAGAGCAAGTCGTTCCCCGATCCACCATCAAGGAGATCCTTACCCGTTCCACCATAGAGCGTGTCGTTTCCTTCCTCTCCTTTAAGAAAATCATCGTCTTCATTACCGGAGAGCTGATCATTGCCATCTTGACTGTAGAGCGTATCTTTACCGTTACCACCGTTTAGCTCGTCGTTGCCGGTACCCCCATTGAGGAAGTCATTACCTCCTTCACCATTGAGTTTGTCATTCTCAGATCCCCCATCTAGAACGTCGTCATCATCACCACCATTGAGATTATCCTCGCCAATATTCCCAAAGAGATAATCTTTACCATTCTCACCGTAGAGGGTGTCGTTATTCCACGTCCAATTAGTTCCGAAAGGTAGCGCGATTTTTGTCCTGAACGGATCGTCCTCGCCATAGAGAATGTCATCCCCATCTCCGCCTCGAAGTAAATCGTGACCGTCCCCACCGTAGAGAACATCTTTGTCTTTACCGCCCTTCAAGGTATCTTCACCGTGAGAGCCGCTGAGTTGATCTGTCCCATCTTCACCTTCGAGCAAATCATTGCCGGCGTCACCGTAGAGACGATCCTGGTCTGGGCCGCCATATAGAATGTCGTTGCCATGCCCACCAGAAAGAAAGTCATAACCGTTCTGACCACGCAGGTCATCGTCATCGTCATCGCCATAAAGATAGTCTTGATCGATTCCTCCATAGAGAGCATCTTTCCCAGATCCACCGTGGAGGCCGTCATTGCCCGAATCTCCGGAAAGTAGATCGTCTCCCCATTCACCATAAAGCAGATCGGTGTTATCACCCCCATAGAGCGAATCTTTTCCATTTTCACCATGGATCTCGTCATCTCCAGATTCGCCCTCAACCCAATCATTCCCAAACCCTGCCCATACTTGGTCACCATTAGGCCCTCCATAAATGTAGTCGCTTCCCGCCTGACCGAAAAGCTTGTCATGGCCACCATGACCGTGGAGAACGTTATTCCACTTATCTCCAGAAATTTCGTTGTTGCCATTGTTACCACTGTGGGGATTCCCGTCTACCCAATCCAAAACCTCATAGGCAATACCTGCAATATAGCCTCCTACCGCCTTTAAGGTATCAACTATACCTGATGTAAGCTCATTGAATTCTTTAACCATCCCCTTAATGGCATCATTTACAAAACCTATGACCGTATCGAGAGCCTTGTCGGCTGCTTCTTCAAACACATCTTCGATACTTGTCAGATCAGCTAGGTTTAGTTCATAGTTCAGCCCGCCTAGTACCCCACCATTAATGTTTACCTTTACTTTGGAATCACTCGGCTCACTACCTAAAGTAATCGAAAGACTGGCACCTACATTACCAACCACGGGAAGGTCGTAGCCCATTTTACCTGTAATGTTGAGCTGGTTATTCTGGAGGCTAATGTTGGTCTCAGATAGATTTTGACCAAACAGTTTAACCCTGCCTTTTGCCGATCCAGTTTTGTTTTTGAAATTCACATTTAAGTGATCTAGCTCAACTGCCAGAATAGAATCCAAACCCAACTTGAGGTCTTTAATAGAGATGTTCGTTCCATCAACTATTGCATTAACTCCAGCTACAGTTTGACCGAACAGTTCTAAGTTAGCGCTGGCGGCCATAGACACATTGCTTGAAGATGCATCTAAACTCCAACCCAATGTTTCAGCGTTTTTGTCTATATCGTTGGAATGTCCTTTGAGCTTTAAAAATCCTAAATCTATCGCAGGCAGCGTCAAAGATCCCTTGGCATTTGGCTCAAGATTAAAAGGATTAGCTTCCAGAACTAAAGTCGCTGTTTGCCCCCAAGCCTCGACTTGAGCATTAATGGCAAATCCCGGTTGTATGGTTGTTCCACCAATCGTGATTGACTCAGGCACAAACTTGATTAGTGGAGCTTTTGCGCCCAAACTATCGACGGATATGATGTTTACATCAATGATATTTGCCAAGAAGTCCATTGCCTTTTTAACTGGCTGAAGTTGTTGGATATATTCAGCCCCTGGCAAACCTTGCCCCCCTGGCAGAGCTTGCATCTGACTCATAGCCCAAACCTCGAATAAATTAACTCGTTCATTCGCGGTTAAGACGAGAGTCTTGGGAACTCCTTTTGCAACGTCAATGGCTAACCCTGTTAATGTAATATTAAGATTTCCCTGATAGTTAAAATCCCCGGATATTAGAACTTCGCCAATAGACGGATCTGTGAATTTTTTCTTGAACTCTATAGACCCATTTTTCAATTCTGAACCAGGAAATAAGCCAAAGGGGTTGTTCCATACCGGGGCTGGCTCTTGGGGATTAACAGCTTCTACCTTAAACCCACCTGTGAAAGACTCTTTCTCAAAAGTGAAGATTCCAGAAAGCTTTAATGGCGGTTCGTTGTCATTGAGCAAGTCGTAGTTCTTTAGGAGAAGTTTAGGTGTAATGCTTAGAGTCTTCTCTAACTTTTCGTTCCATCCGTAAAAGAGGTCTCCACCTGCAAAATTGATTTGGAAGCCAGCTATATCGACTATATTTTGATTTCTGTCTAACGTAGCTGTTACAAACGGTCCTCCTCCTTTGGTAGCTGTATTAAGCCCTGCTGTTAAGGTGAGCTTGCTAATACCTAGAGTATCTTTGATTAAGCTGAAAACTGGAGATTGGTTGGCAACCTCGATGGGGATTGAAAAATTATAAATCGGAGCCGATCGTAGATCGGTGATAGTCAAGGTGGGTACAGGTATATCTATAGAGAATCCAAATAACTTATCTAGGGTCACCAAGTCCTCTATCTGACTATCAGCGTGACTACTATACCCTTTCAGTGCCTTCAAAGCAGACCCTAACGGGGTGTTAAACGTATTGGTAGGGTTGGGGATTAGTTCAATTTTAGTTCCGTCAAAGGTTCCAGTGGCTGTTAATGTATTGGCGGGATCCTTTTCAAGACTGTCCCAAGCAGCAAAAGTAGACAGTAAGGGTGCCTTGACGTTGTCGAGTAAAGGAGTACTCTGATAAACCTTTTTGAGGTAAGTATCCAGTTGCGAGGCAGAATAAAAACTGGGAATAATTTTAATGTTCTTACTACCACCCAGCGAAGAACTTCCACTAATAGCAGGTAACGTTAGCAACGCATTATTGTTGGCACGATCTTTAATTGTGCCTCCTGCTAAAGATAAAGCGCTGGTACCCGCATAATCTAAATCTACCGAGCCTTGACCCGCCCCCACGTTATAGTTAAAGCTGAGGCTATTTGTACCGGAACCAGAGACATAGATAGCCTTGCCCCCAGAATTTAATGTCAGTTCAGGTTTTCCAGTGACGTTCACCGCTTCCAAGAACTCAAGCTTAATAGGGATAACAGCACCAGCTTTGTACTCGCCATCAGCGCTACTAGAAGTCACAGAAGTGACGAGAGGAGCGATGTTATCGAAAGTGCGGGTTAGCGCTGTAGCAGCAGTATTGTTGTTACCGGCAGCATCAGTCGCACGAGAGGCAGGAATATTGACTGTTACCGCACCGCTTGCGGTGGGGGTGACAGTGAAGTTGTAGTTACTGCCGGTGCCAGTAAAGTTGCTAACTGTACCATTGGTAATACTCAGATCGCTGGCGACAAAGCCAGTCACATTTTCACTGAAAGTCGCGCTGACGTTGAAAGGTGCTCTGACAGCTGCTGCTGCACTGGAAGCGAGGGTGACACTGGGAACGGCAGTATCGAGGGCAATATTTTTATTCGCTCCCAAAGAACCCACGCCACCGGCAGCCGGTAAGGTTAGGGTTGCATTGTTACCCGTTGCATCTTTGATGGTGCCACCGGCTAATGATAATGTCGTGGCGTTTAAGTCAGCCGCATTCTGGCCGGCTCCAACCGTATGGTTAAATGTGAGTGTATTTGTTCCGCTTCCCGCCGCATAATTGGCAATCCCACCACTACTCAAAGTCAGAGTTGGAGTACCGCCAACATTGACAACTTCACTGAATGTAACCGTAAGCGGAATGACGGTTCCTGCTCGATAGGTTCCATTCGCTAGGGTTGAAGTGACGTTCGTGACACGCGCCCCGGTTTTATCAAGGGTATAACTGGGTCCAGAGAAGTTGCCGTTGCCAACTCCTGTGCCTCCCAAAGCCACGTTTAAGTTATTTTTGATGCTGTCGTTATCGGTGAGATTTAACTGAACGGTGCCATCACCCGTGCCGGTGTTGACAGCGACGTTGTAGCTGTTCCCTGAACCTGTGACGCTGCTAACTGTAGCGCCGGTGAGACTGTCGGTTGTTGTTACGCTAAAGTCGCTGGCATCAACGCCGGTAACGCTTTCGCTGAAGTTGACAGTGTAGTTAACAGTCGCGGCGTTATTGGGGTTGCTATTGGTTCGCGTAATGCCGGTGACAGTGGGAGGGGTGTTGTTGTAATTAACGTTGTTATCCGTGCTACTGGAGGCGAGACTGGTGTTACCGGCAGCATCACCGGCAGCATCGGCTTTCACAGAGGCAGTCACAGTACCCGCACCGCTCATACCAGCAACAGCAACGTTATAAGTTGTCCCACTGCCGGTGACAGTGGCAGTCGTGGGGTTGGCTGTGCCTCCTAGGAGGATATCGGTTGCATCAAAGCCAGTCACAGTTTCCGAGAAAACCACGCCATAGTTAACCGTTGTGCCGGCTGTAGGATCGGCTTGACCGGCTGCTTGGTTGATAGTAACGGTGGGAGCCACACTGTCAAAGATCCGGCTCAGTTGGGGCGCGGCGGTGTTATTATTACCGGCAACATCGGTAGCGGCAGCACCGGGAACGGCGACGGTGACTGCACCTTGCGCCGTGGGAGTGACGGTAAAGCTGTAGGTACGAGCATCAATGGCAGTGAAGTTGCTCAGACTGCCATTGCTGAGGGTGACATCAGTGCCGGTGAAGCCGGTGACATTTTCACTAAAGGTGGCAGTAACGTTGAATGCGCCTTTCACGGTTGCCGGTGCGGTGGAAGTCAGGGTGGCGGTGGGAACAGTGGTATCCGTACTCCAACTGCTAGAGGTATTAGCACTTAAAGCATTGCCGGCAGCATCGGTAATGCCTGAACCACTGGCATTTAAGGTGAGGGTATAGTTTCCTTCTGTGCCGGTTAAGCCGGCTAAGTTACCAATTGTATAACTTGTACCGCTTCCACTGAGGGTGGCTCCTGCAAGAGAAACAGCAGCGCCATTACGGGTCAGGGTAAGATCAGCCAGATCCAATCCTGTGACGGCTTCACTAAAGGTAATGGGAACTGAACTGATGCTGCTATTGCTTGGGTTGGGAGTAATGGCTCCGAGGGTGGCGGTGGGAACCACACTGTCAAAGGTGCGGCTCAGTTGAGGAGCGGCGGTGTTATTATTCCCAGCAACATCGGTAGCGGCAGCACCGGGAACGGCGACGGTGACTGCACCTTGCGCCGTGGGAGTGACGGTAAAGCTGTAGGTACGAGCATCAATGGCAGTGAAGTTGCTCAGACTGCCATTGCTGAGGGTGACATCAGTGCCGGTGAAGCCGGTGACATTTTCACTAAAGGTGGCAGTAACGTTGAATGCGCCTTTCACGGTTGCCGGTGCGGTGGAAGTCAGGGTGGCGGTGGGAACAGTGGTATCCGTACTCCAACTGCTAGAGGTATTAGCACTTAAAGCATTGCCGGCAGCATCGGTAATGCCTGAACCACTGGCATTTAAGGTGAGGGTATAGTTTCCTTCTGTGCCGGTTAAGCCGGCTAAGTTACCAATTGTATAACTTGTACCGCTTCCACTGAGGGTGGCTCCTGCAAGAGAAACAGCAGCGCCATTACGGGTCAGGGTAAGATCAGCCAGATCCAATCCTGTGACGGCTTCACTAAAGGTAATGGGAACTGAACTGATGCTGCTATTGCTTGGGTTGGGAGTAATGGCTCCGAGGGTGGCGGTGGGAACCACACTGTCAAAGGTGCGGCTCAGTTGAGGAGCGGCGGTGTTATTATTCCCAGCAACATCGGTAGCGGCAGCACCGGGAACGGCGACGGTGACTGCACCTTGCGCCGTGGGAGTGACTGTGAAACTGTAGGTACGAGCATCAATGGCAGTGAAGTTGCTCAGACTGCCATTGCTGAGGGTGACATCGGTGCCGGTGAAGCCGGTGACGTTTTCGCTGAAGCTGGCGGTGACGTTGAATGCCCCTGTCACGGTTGCCGGTGCTGTGGAAGTGAGGGTGGCGGTGGGAACCGTGGTATCGTAAGTGCGAAGCAATTGAACCGACGCCGTATTCGGGTTAGTTGCAGAATCTTGAGCGACCCCTGACGGCACATTTACCGTAACTGAACCTTCAGCAGTTGGCGTAACATCAAAGGTGTAAGTTGTACCATTGACTGCTGTGAAGTTACTCACAGATCCGTTACCAACCACCAAATCTGTGGCATCAAAGCCGGTAACATCGGTATTAAAGGTGGCGGTTACACTAAAGGCAGTATTGGTATTAGCCGGCGCTGTCGAATTAAGGCTGACAATGGGTCCAGTGCTGTCAAAGGTTCGGCTGAGTTGAGCGGCGGCTGTGTTATTGTTGCCGGCACTATCGTTGGCAACAGCAGCAGCAACATCAACCGTTACTGTTCGGTCTGCGGTAGGAGTGACATCTGCGGTAGGAGTGACATCAAAGGTGTAAGTACGAGCATCAACGGCGACAAAGTTACTGACACTGCCATTGCCGACATTAATATCACCGGCAATAAAGTTGCTGACATCTTCACTAAAGGTTGCTGTGACAGTAAAGGGCGCATTGACAGTGGTGCCGGCAGCAGATGTCAGTGTGACTGCTGGACTTGTTGCATCGTAGGTACGACTGAGTTGGGTGGCTGCCGTATTATTGTTACCCACGGCATCTTGAGCAGCATTTGCCACCACATCAATGGTTACGATGCCGTCAGCAGTTGGAGCGACATCAAAAGTGTAGGTTTGTCCATCAACGGCAGTAAAGTTAGCAACACTGCCATTGGCAACATTCAGATCACTCGCATCAAAGCCAGTGACATTTTCACTAAAGGCAGCAGTGACAGTAAAAGCAGCATTGGTATTGGCAGAGGCAGCCGTGTTGAGGGTGAGAGCCGGTGTTGTGTTGTCGTAGGTACGAGTTAATGAGGTGGCGACAGTGTTACTATTGCCGGCAGTATCGGTAGCCGTTGCCGCCGCTACATCAACCGTTACCGTTCCGTCTGCGCTAGGAGTGACATCAAAGGTGTAAGTACGAGCATCAACTGCGACAAAGTTACTGACACTGCCATTTGCAACATTAATATCACCGACAATGAAGTTGCTGACATCTTCACTAAAGGTTGCTGTGACAGTAAAGGGCGCATTGACAGTGGTGCCGGCAGCAGATGTCAGTGTGACTGCTGGACTTGTTGCATCGTAGGTACGACTGAGTTGGGTGGCTGCCGTATTATTGTTACCCACGGCATCTTGAGCAGCATTTGCCACCACATCAATGGTTACGATGCCGTCAGCAGTTGGAGCGACATCAAAAGTGTAGGTTTGTCCATCAACGGCTATAAAGTTGCTGACACTGCCGTTGCCAACTGTGATATCAGTGGCATTAAAACCCGTTACGTTTTCGCTAAAAGTAGCTGTAACAGTAAAGGGGTTGTTGGTTGTCCCAGAGGCAGTCGTGTTGAGTGTGACTGCCGGGGTTGTGTTATCAAAAGTCCGGCTCAGTTGGGTAGCAGCCGTATTATTATTGCCGGCACTATCGGTGGCAACAGCTCCGGCAATGTCAACGTTTACGCTTCCATCTGCGGTAGGCGTGACATCAAAGGTGTAAGTGCGAGCATCAACTGCGACAAAGTTACTGACACTGCCATTTGCAACATTAATATCACCGGCAATAAAGTTGCTGACATCTTCACTGAAGGTAGCCGTGACAGTAAAAGGAGCATTGACAGTGGTGCCGGCAGCAGAAGTCAAGCTGACACTGGGCGCTAAACTATCAAAAGTCCGAGTTAAAGCAGTCGCGGCGGTGTTATTGTTGCCGGCAGCATCGATGGCAACAGCACCCGG